>JANQOC010000125.1 GCA_028279265.1 Hyphomicrobiales bacterium | reverse complement strand
CTCTGCCATCGACTTCCGGCGCGTCCCAGACCGATCGTGCAATTGCGCCCTCTGCGTCAACCTCGTCGACAATGACATCGATCTTTTTTCCGATCCTTCCGAGTTGAATCTCGGTGCTGATCTCCTGCTGTGTCTGCATCAACCGATGATAGCGTTCTTCTTTTACTTCTTCGTCGACAGGATCCGGCAATGAATTTGCCGCCGCTCCGTCTACGTTTTCATATTTGAAGCATCCGACACGATTGAGCCGTGCCGCTTTCAGCCAATCCAGCAATTCTTCAAAGTCTTCATCGGTTTCTCCGGGAAAACCGACAATGAATGTGGATCGAATACACAAATCAGGACAGAGACGGCGCCATTGACTGAGCTGATCCAACTGTTTGCCCTGGGCGGCCGGTCGCCGCATGGATTTCAGGATTTTCGGACTCGCATGCTGAAACGGGATATCCAGATAGGGAAGTATTTTTCCCTCGGCCATGAGCGGAATAACCTGATCGACATGCGGATAGGGATATACATAGTGAAGCCTGATCCAAATTCCCAATTCACCAAGCTCGGAGCAAAGGTCGAAAAACTTTGCCTTTACAGTTCGGTCCTTCCATCGACTTTCCGCGTATTTAATGTCCACCCCGTAAGCGCTTGTATCTTGCGAGATTATGAGCAGTTCTTTCACATCTGCCTTGGCGAGCGCTTCCGCCTCATGCAGCACCATGGAGGCGCTTCTGGAAACGAGATTTCCGCGCAATTGTGGAATAATGCAAAATGAACAGCGATTATTGCAGCCCTCTGAAATTTTCAGATAGGCATAGTGCCGCGGCGTCAGGCGAATTCCTGATTCCGGGATAAGATCCACAAACCTGTTCTTTGTCGGTGGTACGTGTTTGTGGATTTGCTCTAAAACGGCTTCATACTGGTGCGGACCTGTGATGGCCAGAACATCCGGATATTTCTCTTCAATAAGCTGAGCCTCGGTCCCCAGACATCCGGTAACGATAACCCGGCCGTTTTCATTTATGGCTTCACCGATGGCCTCAAGAGACTCTTCCCGCGCACTGTTTAAGAAGCCACAGGTATTGACCAGGACAACATCGGCTCCATCATATGTCGGGGTAATCTCATAGCCCTCGGATCGCAGCGACGTAATGATGCGTTCTGAATCGACAAGTGCCTTAGGGCACCCGAGTGAAACGATCCCAACTTTTTTTCTTTCAATTTGCATGCGTTTACGCAACTCTCTTGTCACCATTGAATGCTGGTCACATTCAATAGACACAATCCGCCTGCAAGTGAAGAATTAAGTGCCAGAATTCGAAGATCGGGCCTAGCGTGTCAGTTGCTCAAGAATTTCGTTGGCATTAAATGACTGGCCTTCCGGCTGGTTTGCCGAATTGCCATCACTCTGCCCGTTCAACACACCTTTTATCATCGACTCGAAGTCCTTGTTCTTGCCGAGTTTCTTGATCGCTTTAGCGGCATTGTCGATCGTATTGGTCAGGGCAGCAGGATCATTCACGATACCTTCGATATCCGGACTGATCCGCGGCGTCTTCCAGGGTCCTTTAATCCGTACGGGAACCTCAAGCCCCTGCAAGTCTGACTGTTGTCCGCCTTGACCTTCCAGGCTGGCAACAAGTCTGGGCCGGACAACGTAATCCAAATTCTCTTTGACAATATTGACTTCGCCACCACCGGTGAGACGCAGTAAAGGTCCTCGAAGCTGCAAATCACTATTGTTCGCCACGCCTTTGTCTATGGTGAACGTTCCCGAGAGCTCGCTGAAGTCTGTCTTTAGCGAAGGCTCCCGCGACCAGCCGCTTATTCGCCCATTCTGGAATGCCCGCATGATCTGCGGAATATTGATACCTTCGATGGCACCGTCCTCGAACAGGATCGACCCTTTGCCCTGTAAACTCGATCTGATCTCCTGATCGCTTTTTCCGGATCCGACCACATCGATGGCCAGGCGAGTCTTCCCGGATATCCAATCAAAGTTGGCGGCATCCTTCAGGAATGGAAGCGCGGATACGCCCTTGATGTCCACAACGCTGGAAAGGCCGGGAACGGATTTCCTGCTGTCAATCTTGACCTGCCCCTGTCCCTGGCCGCCATAGAGTCCGAATTTTTTCAGGTTGGCACTGAGCAATCCGTCTTTCAGGCGAACATCAATGTTGCTCTGATCAATTTGAATGTTGCTAAAGAGCAGTTTCTCCAACTGGAAGTTGACATCCAGGTTTGCCGAATCCAGCCCCTCAATGCTGAGTTCACTTTTCGTCGGCGCCCGATCGGACTTCTTGGCGGCCCGGTCGAGGTTCGATTTTGCAGTCGAACCGGTCACCACAACCTGCGAATTCGGCTGGTTGATACTTTCAATAAGATTCGTGAGCGAT
>JANQOC010000111.1 GCA_028279265.1 Hyphomicrobiales bacterium | reverse complement strand
TTCATCAGATGGGTTTCGACCTCGGGGATATTGTCAAACCTGAGAATGGGATAAGTGTCCCAGTCCCGGCTGGTGACGCCGCCGCTGTTATAGGTGACCTGTTCATGCAGTGTCCAACTGGCGGCCTGTATCAGCCCACCTTCAAGCTGTGCAATCGTGCCGCTTGGATCGACAATTTCCCCGGAATCCGCGGTTATCCAGGCTCTCAGAAGTTTGACCTGTGCCTGGTCATCAACTTCAACCTCGATGCCGGTGGCACAGTAAGCAGCGGAATTTTTGTAACGGGAAAATGCAATTCCACTACCGACATTATCCGCCTTGCCCGCATCGACATTTTCCATCAGCTTGCGCAATTCCACCAGCAGGTCCCGTGCTCTTTCATCTTGCAAGTGTTGGAGGCGGAATTCGAACGGATCGGTTTCAGCCGCTTCGGCAAGCTCATCCATGAACGACTCAATCGCAACAACGTTTGCGAAAGCGCCGAGTGTTCGCAAGGCAGATGTTCTCAGAGGGAGATTTCGAACGAGGTTTTTGACCATTCGCTTCGAGGAAAATTCATAAAGCGGATCGATATTCCGGTGAATCCCCACATGTGGCCTCATGGTCGGCATTGGAACTGGCCAGTCGACCGAATCCTCTACAAAATGCATGGCCAGCAGTTTTTCGGTCGCTGAACCTGGCCGCCCCGGAGCGGGTCGGCCCATAAACGTATCCCCATAGGATTCATGTGACCAGTCCAGCACTTTGCCTTCCTTATCGACACTGGCCCGGAGTTCACACACCATTGCCGATCCATAGGGTTCCCAGGCATGTTCATCTTCACGTGTCCATTTCAGCAATATGGGTTGGCCGGGGCAGGCGCGTGCAATGAGGGCCGCTTCAAATGACACGTCATCGGCGCCGTTGTGCCCGTAACACCCGGCACCGGGCACAAATTTGATGTGTATTTTTTCGGGATCCAGTTTCAGTGCCTCAGCTATAGATCCTCTAAGCGGGTAGATGCCCTGGCTGTGAGACCATATTGTGAATATGCCGTCCTGATAAAGTGCTGCGCTCGCGGAAGGACCGATCGTCCCATGCATGTGGTAAGGTTTTTCATATCTGGCACTGAGCGTCGCTACCGCCTGGCTGGAGGGCTCGCCCAGTTCAGGTACAGGCTCCTCTGCCGGTATTCCCCCTTCTTTGACAGGGAGACTTACTCTTTCGTTGGACGTCAATGATGAGAATAGATCGGCATCGGGAAGATCCGAGATTGACTGCCAATCCGCGGCATCGGCCAGCCGCCTTGAAGCCTTGAGCACAGAAAATTCTTCCGCACCGACAACAGCCAGAAAACTTCCGTCCCTGACGACGGTCAGTCCTGATGAAGTTGCTCTTTCGACTGCGGTTTCATCGAGGCTCTGGAGCTTTGCATAGTAATGGGGCGGGTGGACCACCCGCGCATGCAGCATGCCCGGCAGTTTCATATCGTGAAGGTACTCATACCGGCCGCTGAAAATCTCCGTCATTCCCTTGCTCGTCACTTTCTGACCGACCTGGGTGTGGTTTTCCGGATCCTTTACCGAGACATCTTCATCAACCGGGATTTCAAACGGTTTCCCCTCCATGAGATCCCAATAGGACACCGTGCGGTTGGTATCTTTCAGCTGGATTAAACCATCTTCGATTTCGAGATCAGCAATATCCGCATCAAAATGTGTAGCGGCTTTCTTCAATAAAAATTGCCGTGCCGTTGCCGAAGCCCTGCGAATAGCTTCACCTGAATTCTGCATCGAAAGGCTGCCGGAAGTAATTCCTTCATCGGGATCGATACCTGTTTCGGTTCGTTTCACCTGAATGCGGTCATAGTCAACATCGAGCTCTTCGGCGGCGATGATTGCCAGAGCCGTCGAAATGCGCTGGCCGATATCGACTTTACCGGTGTGAACCAGAATTTGCTGATCGGAAACGATTTCGATCCACTGATCGAGGTCCGGACTTTTCTCAAGACTGGGAAATTTCGACATATCAGCTCTTGTTCCTCGTCAACTTTTCGATGGCTTCTAATAAACGGCCATGGGATCCACATCGGCAAAGATTGTCATTCAACGCTTCATTTATCTCTTCTCTTGTCGGAGCTGGATTCTCGTTGAGCAAAGCCTGGCAGGATATGACCATACCTGCGCTGCAATAGCCGCACTGAGCCGCATTCTCTTCAACAAACACCTGTTGCAGCGGTGTCAGGCGATCCGACGCTGCCAGGCCTTCAATGGTTACAATTTCCTCGCCTTCGAATTCGGAAGCCGCTCGTGTACAGGAAAGTGTTCTTTTTCCGTCAACGAGCACGGCACAGGCCCCACATTGTTCGAGACCGCAACCGAGCTTTGTTCCGGTCAAATTGAGCTGGTTTCTAAGGATATAGATAAGCGGCGTGTCGGCATCCGCTTCGATGGAATGAGATTGACCATTCACAGTTAAACTGAACTTAGCCATACATTTCTTTCTTGCAAACGCAACGGCTTTGGCGCCCGGGCCAATACCTCGAGTTGATTATCGGATTTGTAATAATATAGTTTTGATTTATTTCGCGTGCAATTAATTTGCGCCGCGACAAATCAGAACGACTGATCCGTTTTCCGGCCGCAGAAATGGTTCGCGCGGTACCACGCACCTATCTCGATCCAGGCCTCGTGGGGAGGCTTGCCTATCCGGGATATTTTAAACTCGACCCCTTGGGACAAGCAGCAATATCAACACTCGCAGTATCGCGAACAAGAGCCCGGAGTTTGCCCTTCTGCCAGCAAAGGCGGGCATACTGATAAGCGATGATCGTCTGATCTCCAACTCTGAGACTTTCCTTTGACTTCTTAGAACCAACGAGATCAATTTCAGGTGCTCCGGAAATTGTGCGCAGATGTGCCCCTGTTGCCAACTTGCCTTCAATGCTTTGAGCCGTATTGTGATCGAACACAAATCCGCTGGTGATAACCACACGCGCATCGCTATCGGTTAAGTCGGCACGCGCATCAGGACTCGTTTTGAGCAGCGCCCGAAGTTCCTTTCGCAGCTCGTCGAGGCTTAGGACTTCAATAAAAATAACCTTGTAGTTGGCCTTTGAGTGTACGCCACCGGACAGTTTCAATTTGGCTGATGCCAGTCTTTTGAGGTCAACACCGGACTCTTCAAGTTGTCGTTTTGTGTTCTCGGTGACTTCAATTTCGGCAACTTTTCTCAGAGTTACATTCTTGAATGGGGGAACACCCACGCGTTCGTACCCGAACTGGACATTGCCGATTTTGCGTCCGTAGGAACCGAGTATGGCGTGAGCGGCACCACGTGTCCGGTAACCATCAAGCAATTTATGCGCGTTTTTCGGATTGAGACTTGGAACGGCACTTGTACAGGACGCAAGAAAAGTGAATGCAAACAGCAGAGACAACAATTTTAACATCGTTTTGCCCTCGCTCAAATAGGTAAAATAGGTCATCTGACCGGAAGTAGAATTGATCATCGCTTAAGAGAGATGATCATGATTCGAACGAGTTCGGACATGGGCAAAATGAAAAGTCAGAGATGGGAGTGCTGATTCTTCCGCGACAGAGACCCAAAAGCCTCTCAACCTGTTGATGAAACGGGAATTATTCCGGTTTTATCCACGGGTCAGCTCTAGTTGGATCTTGGTGCGCCGCCACCGATCCATCTGGCACATGTCGCTTAAGTCGCAGCCTTAGCGCGGTTCGATTTCGTTTTCGATCATTGTCGAGCTAGTATCATCACTCTTGGGTCGTTCCTGCTCCGGAACTTCCCCGTGCACCATAAAATGGATCTGATCCGCAATATTTGTCGTGTGATCACCGATACGTTCAATATTTTTGGCAATGAAGAGCAGATGCATACAGGGCGTGATGGCTCGTGGATCTTCCATGATGTAGGTGAGGAGCTCGCGAAATAGAGCGTTGTGCATATAGTCGACTTCCTCGTCCCTTTGGCGGACCTGTTCGGCTACAACCGTATCCCTCTTCACGTAAGCCCCGAGAACTTCATTGGTCATTTGCTGCACCATGTCGCACATACGCCCAATGGTGTTATTCGGGGCGGTAATGGGTTGCGAGCGGGCGAGCACCAGAGTTCGCTTGGCAATGTTTTTTGCAAGGTCGCCCATGCGCTCCAGGTTATGTGCAATCTTGGGAGCGACAACCACAGTTCGCAAGTCCCTGGCCACGGGCTGTCTCTTGGCAATCAATCCGACGGCCGCATTGTCAATCGCGGTCTCAAGCTTATCTACCCCGCTATCCTTGCTGACGACCTGTTCCGCCAGGTTGGGATCCCGGGAAAGCAAGGCTGTTCGTGCATCAGAAATCTGAACTTCGACCAACCCGCCCATTTCGAGAATCAAACTGGCTATGTTGTTCAAGTCCTCGTCGAATGAACTTACGATATGTTCATCATTCATATTGAGCCTTCCTGATATCGAGTCTCCTAATAGCAATATGCATCTTGATTCCGAAAATTCGGAGATCGATGAAATTGAGCTTTGCGTTTTTCGGACCCGCCCATTCAGTTCGTCACCAAACAGAATCTGGCGTAAACAGATTATTATTTGCCGTTATTGACGCACAATCCTCTGGATCAAATTTAAATCACAGATCAGGGGTCCGAGGCAAATTTCGATTGGGAATTCTGGACCTCATTCGCACAGATTTAGTGCAACTCATTTAATGCAACACCTGGGTAATGCAACTCTGGGGCGGAATTGTAACGGACGTCCCGTTTCCGCCTGCCTGATCGCGCGATCAGGTGCGACAGATTGATATTATGATTGCAGGAGATCGGGTACCGACGTCAAAAAAATGAACATCGGCGACACTTATCCGCCCCGTTAGCCCTGGAAAAGTGTCGCCGATTTCAAAAAATTACAGGTCGCAGGCTGCAACCCCGCTGGTGAATACAGCCTGCTGACGTCCCATGCAGTTTTCCCGCACCAAGAACGCTGATTCGACTATGTATGATTTGTAGAATCGAGCCAAAAACTATTTAAGAATCTGTGGATGAATTGTTGAAATCGGAGATTGGTGGTGGAGCCAGGCGGGATCGAACCGCCGACCTCGTGAATGCCATTCACGCGCTCTCCCAACTGAGCTATGGCCCCAAACTTTTTGTTAGAACTACTTCTTTATCACAAAATGAAATAAACAAAACTCCAATTTCTGATTTTGAACTCGCGCATCGATCTCGCGTAAAATTCATTCAAATCTAAGTTCTCGGGCTCGGCCGATCGCAGTCGAAGCGTTCATTGCCGACAATCCAACGCCACTTAAGACTCGCTCTTTGGATCGATCGAGGTACCGATGATCGAGGTGACATCTGATCCGGAGTCTTCGTCTTCTTCGAGAAATGTATCATCATCTTCATCAGAAGAAATTTCCGGAGTGTCGTCGGAGATATCGTCTAAATTCTCTTCGTCTTCGATTTCAGGAATATCCTCGTCGTTTTCCGCTTCCAACTCATCGAGGCTCAGAACTTCCGCAGATTCCTCGTCTTGTTCTGTATCCGTATCTGTCTCTTCTTCGGTCTCCGGCTCGTCCTTGGCCTCCGGCTCTTCTTCTACCGGTATCTCTTTCTGAAATACGGCTTCGCACATAGGACATATGATGGGATCACGGTTCAAATCGTAGAATCTTGCACCGCATGCTTCACAGGTGCGTTTAACTCCGCGCTTGAGATTTTTTGTCATTTCGCAACTTGAACCTTTGTATTCAACGTTCTTCCGCCACCGGAATAACTCCAATTTCCGGTTCCATTGCCAGAACTATTGCATTCTGTCAAAGATTAACCGCATCAATTTTGAAATTCTTCAACCTTTTCCTATCCTCGATCCGTCCAATGCTGCTATTAGATCATTTTGCAGGAGAGAATTGCGCCGGCCGATACTTCGTTTATTGTCGGTAAACCCGTGTTTTAACAGTATGAAGACGAGCTGGAATTGACGTAAATGGCTCAATCCATCACATCCCACAAGTCGGGGCCCATTCGCGGTCAAGCGGTCGTGCCAGGAGACAAATCCATATCCCACCGGTCGCTCATTTTCTCGGCAATGGCGACGGGTCGCTCGGAGATAAACGGCCTTCTCGAGTCCGAAGATGTACTGGCGACCGCCGATGCCTTGAAGAAACTGGGCGCCGATATTTATCGCGACGGGGATTGCTGGCATGTTACGGGATGCGGACTTGGGGGATTTCAGCAACCGTCGTCGGATCTGGATCTTGGAAATTCCGGGACGGGGGTAAGGTTATTGATGGGTGCCGTATCCGGTTCGGGGATCCACCCGCGCTTTGTCGGCGATGAATCCCTCAGCCGCCGCCCCATGGCCCGTGTTCTTGATCCCCTGAGATCAATGGGTGTGCGACCCGAAACAGATGAAAACGACACCCTGCCCCTGACTCTCAACTGTCCCGACAGACTCCTGCCGATCGAATACACGCTCAAAGTCGCTTCTGCCCAGGTCAAATCTGCGATTTTGCTGGCGGGCCTCCAGGCTCCCGGTGTCACGACGATCATTGAGCCGGTTCTTACAAGAGATCATACGGAGCGGTTACTGGAGTATTTCGGAGCAGACGTGGAAATAACGCCGGCGAACCCGGGTCGAGCAATCGCGATCCGGGGGGAAACCGACCTGGCGGGCCGGTCCGTAACGGTTGCCGGAGATCCCAGTTCCACGGCTTTTCTCGTTGCTGCCGCCCTGATTTGTCCCGGATCCGAACTGAATATCCGGAACATTCTCATCAACGACACGAGAACCGGATTTTTTGATACAATCAGGGAAATGGGTGCCCCCATCAAGCTGGAAAACCAACGCGTGCAATGCGGCGAACCGGTCGCTGATCTGCACGTCAGTCATGGGATTTTGTCAGGAGTGGAAGTACCGGAAAACAGGGCGCCATCGATGATCGACGAGTATCCCATACTGGCCGTCCTTTCTGCATTTGCAAACGGCACCACCCACATGAAGGGTTTAAAGGAACTCAGGGTCAAGGAAAGTGATCGATTGAGCGGGACAGCGGAAGGCCTGATCGAATGCGGCGTTCCGGCGGAAATCAAAGGCGATGATCTGATTGTTTCCGGAGGAGCTGTTCCCGGAGGCGCGCAAATTGACGCCAATCTCGACCATCGTATGGCTATGTCTTTTCTAACCCTCGGTCTTGGATCCGAGAAACCGGTTGAAGTCGGACATACGGAAACCATTGGATCGAGTTTTCCCAATTATTACGCGCTGATGCGCGATCTGGGGGCGGATCTTCGCACACCATGACCCGGCGGGTAAATTGAGAGATTTGAGCGCGATGATAATTGCGATAGATGGTCCGGCCGCTTCCGGCAAAGGGACAATAGCCCGGCGTATCGCCGAACATTATGGCTATCATTATCTGGATACCGGTTTGCTTTACCGTGCGGTGGCGTTCGAACTGATCAGAAACGGCGAAAATGTCGAGAACACCGAAGCAGCCGAACGCATTGCCGGCAATCTTTCAAGCGATGTTCTGGATGATCCCGGATTGCGTGATCCGGGCGTTGGAGATGCGGCCTCAATCGTCGCAAGTATGGCATCGGTGCGCCAACTCCTCCTGACCTACCAGCAGGAATTTTCGCGGCAGCCACCGGGGGCCGTCCTCGACGGGCGGGATATTGCCACGGTTGTTTGCCCCGGTGCCGATGTGAAATTGTTCATTACCGCCACGCTAGAGGAACGCGCACGTCGGCGACATCTGCAGCTCGTCGAGAGCAACCCCGATTTGACCTATTCCCAAGTCTTTGAATTGCTGGAAAAAAGAGACCTGAGGGACACATCGAGAGCCATCGCTCCACTGGAAAAATCTGCCGATGCACACTTGCTTGAAACAACAAATTTGAGTATAGAAGCGGTGTATAAAGCTGCCGTTGAAATTATAGACGCCGCGATTCCCATACAAAACGATTCTTGAACCTGGTCCAAGATCGACGCAGTTGGGCTTTTCGGCGCTTTTAGTCATTCGGCATTACAACCTAATCAAAACGGCTAGAGTCGTGCGTTTACCTGACGCTCCGGGGCAGCGACCGGACAGGGTTGATGTACACCTCGCTTATAGCCAGATGACAATCAGATGCCTTGAAATAAGGAAAATCAGGCGTCGATAAGAACCGCTGACAGGAGTTTGAATGAGCGAAACGCAAACAAGCGAGCTTAATCCAACACGAGAGGATTTTGCGGCCCTTTTGGAAGAATCACTAGGCAATTCCGATGTTGTCGAGGGTTCGGTTATCAAGGGTAAAGTTGTCGCAATAGAGAAGGATTTGGCCGTCGTCGATGTCGGCCTGAAGACGGAGGGTCGGATCCCTCTGAGAGAATTTTCCACTCCGGGAAAAGAAGCAGATATCGGTGTCGGTTCCGAAGTCGAGGTCTATCTTGAGCGCGTTGAAAACGCCCTGGGTGAAGCGGTCCTGAGCCGGGAAAAAGCGCGACGAGAAGAAAGCTGGGTTCGTCTTGAAGAAAAATTCGAAGCCAACGAAAAAGTAGAGGGTGTCATTTTCAACAAGGTCAAGGGCGGCTTTACGGTCGATCTCGATGGCGCGGTGGCCTTCCTGCCCGGCAGCCAGGTGGATATCCGGCCCATTCGCGATATCGGTCCCCTGATGCACCAGACCCAGCCTTTCCAAATCCTGAAGATGGATCGCCGCAGAGGCAATATCGTCGTTTCCCGGCGCTCTGTATTGGAAGAGTCACGGGCTGAACAGCGCTCGGAAATCGTTGCCAAACTGGAAGAAAACCAGGTGATCGAAGGTGTCGTTAAAAACATCACTGACTACGGCGCATTTATCGACCTGGGCGGCATCGACGGCCTGCTACACGTGACGGATATGGCGTGGCGTCGCGTCAATCATCCCGGTGAAATCCTGAATGTCGGGGATACGGTCAAGGTACAGATCGTCCGCATCAATCCGGAAACCCAGCGTATCAGCCTTGGCATGAAACAGCTTGAAGCCGATCCCTGGGATGGTATCGAAGCCAAGTACCCGGTTGATGCCCGGTTCAAGGGTGTTGTCACAAATATTGCGGACTATGGCGCCTTTGTTGAGCTTGAACAGGGTGTGGAAGGCCTGATTCACGTTTCCGAGATGAGCTGGACGAAAAAGAATGTCCATCCCGGCAAAATTGTCTCGACCAGCCAGGAAGTCGAAGTCCAGATCCTTGAAGTGGATCCGCAGAAACGTCGAATTTCCCTTGGCCTCAAGCAGTGCCAGGAAAATCCATGGGACGCTTTTGCCGCCGCGCATCCGAAGGATACCGTTGTCAAAGGCGCCATCCGGAATATCACCGAATTTGGTCTGTTCATCGGCCTGGATGGTGGTGTCGACGGAATGGTTCACTTGTCCGATCTGGATTGGAACCGGTCCGGCGAAGAGGCAATCAAGGAATTCAACAAAAACGACGAAGTTGAAGCCGTGGTTCTCGAAGTCGATCCTGAAAAAGAACGTATCAGCCTGGGAATTAAGCAGGTAACGAATGATCCGTTCAACGCGGTGAACAATCTCAGACGTGGCATGGCCGTGACCTGTGAAGTGCTTGACGTTAAGGACAGTGGTCTGGAAGTGAGAATTGCCGATACGGAACTCACGAGTTTCATTCGCAGATCCGATCTTTCCAGGGACCGTTCTGAACAGCGGCCTGAGAGATTTGCTGTCGGTGACAAAGTCGATGCCAATATCAGCCAGATAGACAAAGGATCCCGCAAGGTTTCCCTGTCCATCAAGGCACTGGAAATTGCCGAAGAAAAAGAAGCCGTTGCGCAATACGGTTCTTCGGACAGCGGCGCTTCCCTGGGCGATATTCTGGGTGCCGCCCTCAATCGGGCACAGGATCAGGACGGATCAGATGAAGAAGAGGCTGCGAAGGCAGAAGGGGATGGCGAAGCCGAACCCGCCGATTCATCTAAATCCTGAGTAACAATCAATGAGATCGGTCCTTATAGCGGACCGGTCTCTCAGACTATGCCCCTGAGAATCAACAGTCGATAAGATCTAAATGACTCTCGAAGCCGAAGCTCTTGCCGATCGTCGTCGCCTCCAAAGGCGATTGTCATTCTGGCGCTTCGGATTCGTTGTTTTCGCACTTCTTATGGCTGGCGCCTTCATCCTGAATTCCAACCTGTTACCCGCAAACTGGTTGCAGAACAATCAGATTGCGCGTGTCAAAATCGGCGGGGTTATTCTTGATGATACCAGGATGCAAAAACTGCTGAAGAGGCTGGAAACAAACTCTTCGGTCAAAGCCGTCATACTGCATATCGACAGCCCCGGCGGCACGACAACCGGTGGAGAGGCCCTGTTTGAGTCGATCCGGGGCCTTGGGGACAAAAAGCCGGTCGTTGCCGTATTCGGTACGCTTGCGACGTCAGCGGCCTATATTGCCGGAATAGCCACAGACCACATCGTGGCGCGCGGCAATACGATCACCGGATCGGTGGGTGTCATCGTTCAATGGGCGGAACTCAGCGACTTGCTGGCCAAGCTTGGCGTCAAGATGGAAACTGTGAAGAGCGGGAGACTGAAAGCCGTCCCCTCCCCCTTTGAACCGACCAGTGATGAAGCCAGAGAGTTAACCCTGGAAATGGTCCGGGAGTCTCAGAAATGGTTCAACGATCTGGTAGCCGAACGTCGCAAGATCGATCCTGAAAGCCTGCCGGGTTTGACAACCGGTCGAATTTATTCCGGAAGACAGGCCCTGGAACTGAATCTCATCGATCAAATTGGCGGTGAAGATAAAGCTGTAAGCTGGCTGCAAACCGAAAAAGGTATTGAAAAAGATCTAAAAATCATCGACTGGCGGGTTAAAAATTCTGGACCGACAGGATTTTTATCGGAGTTCTCACACCTGTCCCGGTGGTTCGTCAATAAGGAAAGCGAAATTCTTGCTAATTTCGTGAAATTAAAAGAAAAAATCGATATACTGCAGCTTGACGGACTTATTTCTGTTTGGCACCCTAGCGCCGATTAGTTGTTTTGCAGGCCGCTGGCATAATTCAGCAAGAAATGAAGAACTCCCGTTATGATTAAGTCCGAGCTTATTCAAAAAATCGCAAACGAAAATCCGCATCTTTTTCAAAGGGATGTCGAGAGAATCGTTAATGTTATCTTCGACGAGATTATAGATGCGCTGTCCCGCGGAGACAGGGTAGAGCTTCGCGGTTTTGGCGCCTTCACGGTCAAGCACAGGGCCGCTCGGCAGGGGAGAAATCCGAGAACCGGTCAACCCGTTTTTGTTGACGAAAAATATGTTCCATTTTTCAAATCAGGCAAAGAACTGCGCGAAAGACTGAACAAAACTTCATCGCAGACGAATGGCGAATTCACGGAAAACAAGCCTGAAGATCCGTTTGCTCCGGGTGACAGAAACCCTTAAAGGGGATTCCAGGTGATCAGAATTCTAAAATGGATATTACTTATCGTTGTCGTCGTCATTCCGGTGGTTTCACTTTCCGTCGCGAACCGGCAGAGCGTTAAGTTGATCATGGACCCGTTTTCGCGGAACGACCCGGCTATATTTTTTGAATTGCCCCTTTTCATCTACCTGTTTGCCTCACTCTTTATCGGCATTGTTATAGGCGGTATCGGTTCGTGGATCGCTCAAGGCAAGTGGCGGCAAACTGCCAGGGATCGAGCCAAGGAAGCGCGAGAGTGGCGAAACACCGCCAATAGAGTATCGCGCCAGCTCGAAGCGAGCAATCAAACCCGGCTCCAGTCGGCTTCGCTAAAATCCTGATCTGGCAACTTCCGCCCCTCTTGAATTTCCGAAAACCTTTTTGATATTGGCTATCAGCAAATACGATTCAGTTTCAGGCCGTCCGATGAATGTTGAAACAAAAATCTGTGGTATAAAATCCGAGGATGCACTGAACGCGGCACTTGCCGGTGGTGCGGATTATATCGGCCTTGTTTTCTATCCGCCTAGTCCTCGATATCTCGACACGGATACCGCGAGTCAGTTGGCCGAACTGGCCAGGGGCAAGACCAATATAACCTGTTTGTTCGTGGATCCGACAGATGAATACCTTATGGAAATCGTGCCCAAGGTTCAGCCGGATTACATTCAGTTGCATGGAAAAGAGACGCCGGATCGTGTCGCGGCAATAAAGTCGATCACAAACAAACCCGTCATTAAGGCAATCGCGGTCGAAAAGCCGCAGGACGTTGCGCTGGCAGATGCCTACGACAATGTTGAGCTGATCCTGTTCGACTCCAAACCGGATCCGAATATCGTTGATCCCCTACCTGGGGGAAACGGTTTGGCCTTTGACTGGAAGACGCTGGAAAATCAATATCAGAACAGAAAATTTATGCTTTCAGGTGGGCTCAATCCTGATAATGTTCAGGCAGCAATTGCTCTTACCAAACCGTCGGCTGTCGACGTTTCATCGGGAGTGGAATCCAGCCCCGGTGTCAAGGATTGCAAGCTTATTGAACAGTTTCTGATCAACGTCCAGGCAGCAAATTTGAACCCGTAACCGAGACTCATCATGAGCGATAACATCCCCAACAGCTTTAAAACCGGACCCGACGATGACGGCCAGTTTGGAATATTCGGTGGCCGTTTTGTTGCCGAAACTTTAATGCCGCTAATCCTGGATCTGGAAAAAGCCTATGAGCAGGCAAAGAACGATCCTGAATTCGAGAGAGAACTAGGCACGCTTCTCACGCACTATGGCGGCCGGCCGAGCCCGCTTTATTTTGCAGAGCGTCTGACCGACCATCTCGGGGGTGCCAAAATCTATTTCAAGCGGGATGAGCTCAATCATACGGGTTCCCACAAGATCAATAATTGTCTTGGCCAGATTCTGCTCGCCAAGAGAATGAATAAAACCCGCATCATTGCCGAAACCGGTGCCGGGCAACATGGGGTGGCGGTTGCGACCGTCGCCGCGAAATTTAATCTGCCCTGCGTCGTGTTCATGGGAAAAACAGATGTCGAGCGGCAAAAGCCCAATGTATTTCGCATGCGACTGCTGAATGCGGAAATTCGTTCGGTGACGTCCGGTGCCGGAACTCTCAAAGACGCCATGAATGAAGCCTTGCGTGACTGGGTCGCGAATGTAGACGACACATTTTACATAATTGGCACCGCTGCCGGCCCACACCCCTACCCTGAGATGGTCCGCAACTTTCAGTCCGTCATCGGCGAGGAAGTTCGCAGCCAGCTCGAAGAAATGGAAAACAAGCTTCCCGACGCACTTGTTGCCTGCATCGGAGGCGGTTCAAATGCGATTGGTCTCTTTCATCCGTTCCTGGATGATACCGGTGTTGAGATCTATGGGGTCGAGGCTGCCGGTCATGGTCTTGAGACAGAACAACATGCAGCCTCCCTCAATGGCGGACAGCCGGGTGTCCTGCACGGGAACAGAACCTACCTTCTGCAGGACGGCGACGGGCAGATAAAAGAAGCACATTCAATATCTGCAGGATTGGACTATCCTGGAATTGGACCGGAACACGCATGGTTAAAGGACAAAGGCCGCGTTAACTATGTGTCGGCAACGGACAAGGAAGCGCTCGAAGCCTTCCAGCTCTGCACCCGGATCGAAGGAATAATTCCGGCACTTGAACCCGCCCATGCACTTGCCTATGTCTGTAAACTGGCGCCGACCATGGCCAAAGACAAGGTGATCGTCATGAATTTGTGCGGGCGCGGGGATAAAGATATTTTCACCGTGGCAGAACATTTGAACATGGATATTTGAACCGTGGACGCTCAAACCAACAATTCCGGCAGGATAGAAGCCAAGTTTGCGGAGCTGAAAGATCAGCAACGTTCCGGACTGGTGACATTTGTGACGGGCGGCGACCCTGACTTTGAGACTTCTTTCGCAATTGTTGAAGCCCTGCCCGGCGCCGGGGCGGACATCATCGAACTAGGCATGCCTTTCTCCGATCCCATGGCCGATGGCCCGGCTATTCAGGAATCCTCTCAGAGGGCTCTCAAATCCGGGCAGACAATGAAAAAAACTCTGCAAATTGTCCGAAAGTTCAGGGAAACCAACCGGGATACGCCTATCGTCCTGATGGGATATTACAACCCGATCTATATTTACCCGGTGCAAAGCTTTCTGGAGGAAGCCGAAGCGGCCGGTGTCGACGGATTGATTGTCGTTGATCTGCCGCCGGAAGCGGACAGCGAACTCTGCCTGCCGGCGATGGAAAAAAACATTAGCTTCATACGCCTGGCCACACCCACCACGGATGAAAAGCGCCTCCCAACCGTCCTGCAGAATACGTCCGGATTTGTTTACTATGTTTCCATTGCCGGGATTACCGGTACGAAGACTCCGGAATATTCTAACGTAAAGTCACAGGTCGAATTAATCAAAACACAAACAGACCTGCCCGTGGCTGTGGGATTTGGAGTAAATTCGCCGGAACAGGCACGGGAAATTGCCCGGAGCGCTGACGCCGTCGTGGTCGGTTCGAGACTGGTAAACGAGATCAAGGATAGTCTCGATGATTCCGGAAAAGCAGGTTCTGACACGGTTTCCAGGGTCGCTCGTCTGGTTCAGGGATTGTCCGAAGGTGTCAGGAGCTAATTTGAGTTGCGAATATATGACCGGCGATAGTGAAGGGCCGGACAAATGGAAGGTAGTGTCGGATGAACTGGATAAATAACGTCGTACGACCAAAAATTCGAGGTATCTGGCAAAAGCGGGAAGTTCCGGATCACCTCTGGATAACCTGTCC
>JANQOC010000108.1 GCA_028279265.1 Hyphomicrobiales bacterium | reverse complement strand
AATCGCCGCCTCTACCGGCGCCAACGCTCTGCCCGGTGGCGGAGCAGTCAAGACCCTTGATACAGGAACCGCACAGGCCCAGACCATTCAGGTCGGCTTCAAGAAAAAGTTCAAGCACTTTAAATTCCACTTCAAACATCCCCATCACTTCCACGGCGGCTGTTACTGGATGAAAAAGAAAGCGCGACGAACAGGAAGCAAATACTGGTGGCACCGCTACTGGGATTGCAAGGCAGCCTTCTACTACTAGGTTAATCGCAGAACTCGTATGAAGTTCGGGAGGGCACACTCTCTCCATAAGGCCTCACCTGTGAAAACAGGTGGGGTCTTTTGATTTCGAACATGAATTGCCGATTTTGAATTCTATTCCGGAAACTGCCACCAAATTGACATGAAACAGCGTCTAAATGTCTTTCAATTCTTCAGATTTCGGTCTATTTCGTTTGGGCTGCAAAATTTGCGTTGAGATGACGAAGTTAGCCAAATTCGGGATCGGTAAAGTGTATACTCGAATTCTGATAGTGTTTTTCGCACTTTCACTGTTTCTATTGCCGGCGACAGTAGAGGCTGGCCGGGACAAGTTTTCGACCCCCGAAAAGCTGATAAGCTGGATTAACCAATATCGGTCAAATCCGGAACCAACGCGTGTGCCTTTCGCCGTCCAGGCGATGAACCGGCTCGGACTTTTCAAGGATCTTGACAAAGCGGGATTTCTGGTCGGGTTTATCGCAGGCGTACTGGCCGATAACCAGACGGAAGCGGAAATTCTTGTTGCCAACATGCTGCCGATTCCGCCAAAGGAACAGGCCATAATAATCCGGGCAATCGCCTATTCCGGATTGCCGGAATGGCGGACCATTCTTCAGAATCTGAAACCTCAATTGCCCATGCGGCATCACTTGATTAATCAGTATTTGTCAGGTGAAAAGAAATCCCTGAAAGAGTTATCGCTCGATGGCAGCCCGGATATTCTCGATACCCTCTGGGGGTATTATGCTGCGACCGGTTTTTACGATCCGGTTATCCAGATTATCACGGCGCTTAAATGGTCTAAAACGAAGCAGGATTTCGAGGCGCCGAGTTGGAAAAGCATGATGTCAGCACTGTCCTGGAACAAGGACAAGAATGATGTCGAACGCGTCACCATTGGCAACATGGCCAAGTGGACGCTGGCGTCAAATGCCGAAAGGGACCGGGATTTAATCGGACTCTACAAAGTTGAACTCGAAAGCAGCAGCGAAACCGTCCGCCCGGTCCTGCAGGAGGTCATAAATTCGGCGGAAAGATTCGAGGCCGACGAATTGCGTAAAGATGCCCTCGCCGCAATCCAGGAGGTCAAGCGCAGAAATCCTGAAGGGAAAGCTCCCTGGTCGACGGCGAGTTATGCCGGTTCCCTGGCTATCTCCACGGCGTGTGTTATCGCCGGTGCCACGGGGCATGCGGAGATCGCGGCGCCTTGTATTATAAGTGGAGCTCTGTATTCCGGAGCGGTTAAGTTTCTCAACGCCACGCGCTGATAACGATCCAGTGTTAGCTTGTCTTGTGACGTCCGAGGATGTAGATGCTGATGAAAATCAGGATGGCGGACAGGATCATCCAGTAGTTCAGCTTTTCTCCGAAAACAATCACACCGTATAGCACGCCGAAAAATGTCACGATAAATCCGACATTGCTGGTGAAGCTCGGCCCTGCCCGGTCAAGGAGGGTGTACCAGACAAAAAAGGCCAGGGGGGTGGCCAGGCTCTGAATGTAAATTGCGGAGTCACCTGCATCGGGCGGAAATTCCGGCACATAGAAACCGATATTGAATAGGAGAAATGGTAACACCTGTATCGCCGCAGCCAGGAGGGTACCGCTTGCAAGGCTGATGGCCTGGCCGGACGCCGGCTTGAGACGCGCTCCCAGAATATGCGATACGGCAAACATCGTAGGTGTCAGAAGTGCGAATATCGTCCACGGGATCGCTTCGCGACTAGGCAGTGAAGCTTTGGGCAGAAGCAGAAACAAGACAGCAACAATTGCAAGGCAGACCGCACCCAAATTACTCCAGCGAAATTTCTGCATCCCGGCGCTGAGCGTAATGACGTAGGCGATAATCGGTGCCGTACTAATGATCAGAGCGAGGATGCTCACCGGTACGAATTCAGCTGCGGTATAGAGAACGACCTGTGCTCCGGAAAGCGTCGTTAATCCCAGAACAACATAGTAGATCATATGCTGCCGGCTCAGACCGATATCGATTGAGCGGATCTTGCAAAAGAGAAGCAAGATCAGGCCGCTTATCAGGGCCGACCAGAATGCCAGTGCCAGGGCATGTGTGCCATTGGTCGTCGCAAGCTTTCCCAAACTCGGTGACAGACCCCATAATGATCCGAGCAGTGTGAGCAACAGGATATTGGATGTCATGGACAGAACTTTTGGAGAATTGCCTGAGCAAACCGATGGAATAGTATTTCGACCAAACAAGCCAAGGTGGGCCACTAAGTAATCCAGCTTGTCAGGGAAGCCGCTTGGAACACCATAGATCCAATTCGGATCGTGTCAATCCAGGGAGTGTAAGAAGCGCGCGCTTTGCCGACTATTCGGTGTTACTCGGCAAAGCCAGTTCTTTCCAGTTGGAAGTTGCTCTACGAACCGGTTTCTTTTTATATTTTTTGACAACAGGCTGCAGATCCTGCGGTGAGACGGTTGTAATGTTGTCGAGATCTTCTTCGGGAACGTAAGTATCAAATGCCGCAGTGGAATTGTCGTCGATAAGATCGTTGGTCAGATTACTTTCGGAACTGCCGGGTTCGACACTGGCTCTTTTCGTTGACAATTGTTGAGCGCCAATAACTTCACTGGGTTCAAATATCTGCTTTTTCAGCTGGATATTTTCATCATTTATATTTCGGACAGGTCTATTGCATATGGATGAATAATAGGAGTGAAAGATAGCTCCTGTGACTCTTCCGGTATTTCATCAAT
>JANQOC010000087.1 GCA_028279265.1 Hyphomicrobiales bacterium | reverse complement strand
GAATATGCGGGATTGACCGTTAAGGCGATTACAAGACAAAACAAGTCAGACGATACGAGCAGAGTAAATATTCCATGACCCAGTATCCGATCACCAGTTCCCACGAAGCCCTGACCGCTTATGGACAGCCTTTGGAGACCGTGGATAAAGACTTTACCGCGCCCCAGGCAAGTGAAGTCATCTTGAAGGTTCATCATTGCGGTGTCTGTCACAGCGATGTGCATTTACATGAAGGATATTTCGACCTCGGAAATGAGCGTAAATTTCCGGTGAATGCGCTGCATCACCTTCCACACACGCTCGGGCATGAAATCGAGGGAGAAGTCGTTGCCGTGGGACCTGACGTAAAGGATGCGAAGCCCGGAGATCGCCGCATCGTCTATGCCTGGATCGGCTGCGAATCCTGCCATCTCTGCAAGTCAGGCAAAAGTCACCTGTGCAATCAACCGCGACAAATCGGTATCAATACAGATGGCGGATTTGCCACTCACATTCTCGTTCCCGATGCACAGTACCTCATCAGCTATGACGGAATTGCGCCGGAACAGGCGGGCTCTTATATGTGCGCCGGGCTGACCGCTTTTGGGGCCCTCAAAAAAATAAAAAACAGAACCGAACAGGGCCCGGTCATGATCATTGGTGCCGGAGGCGTCGGTCTCATGGCCCTGCAGTTTGCCAAGCAATTGTTCTCCGAGCCGCCCATCATTGCTGAAATTGATCCGCAAAAAAGAGAATTGGCAATGAAGCTTGGGGCGAAGATCGCGATCGATCCCAAAGACCGGGACGCACGCAAAGCCCTGATCCGCGATACAGAAGGTGGACTGGCCGGTGCTGTCGATTTTGTTGGCAATACGCAATCTGTCGATTTCGGGGTTGCCTGTCTCGGACGTGGCGGTTTGCTGGTCATCTGCGGACTCTTCGGTGGAGAGTTCAGCTATCCCATCCCCTACATTCCCTTCAAATCCATCGCCATTGAAGGGAGTTATGTCGGGTCCCTGAGCGAGGCTCATGAAATGATGGAGATTGCAAAAACCGGTGTCATTGCCCCTCTTCCCGTCACCCTGAGCCCCCTGAGTAAAGCCACGGAGGCCCTTACGGATTTAAGAGAGGGACGCGTGACCGGACGCACCGTTCTGACATGTTCCGCATAACTTCACAGGCAGATGGGAATTGGCTAGAAATCGGCATTGTCAATTTGGGATATGTGCCTGGCCGGACAATTCTGGACCGGAAAAACTGATCACTCCCCCAGAATGAGATCCTTTTCGATCTGGGAGACGAATTCCTGCAGTCCCGGCTGTCGGTTTCTCTTGAGCCGTTCGGCTATAAGAATGGCCTGAATAGATTTCAGGCTTTGTTCCAGATCGTCGTTGATGATGACATAGTCGTAGACGTCATAATGACGGATCTCATTGCCGGCACCCGCCATTCTCTTGGCAACAACCTCGGGAGGATCCTGGGCCCGTTTTTGCAACCGTTCTTCCAGGGCTTGCGCAGAAGGCGGCAGAACAAATACGGTAACGACATCATCCCTGGCGCTTTCCCGCAACTGTTCGGCACCCTGCCAGTCGATATCAAACAACACGTCCCTGCCCGCATCCAGAGCCTGTTCGACGGGCTTTCGGGGTGTCGCATAGTAATGCTCGAACACCAGCGCCCATTCAAGGAATTCTCCCCTGTCTCTTTGTTTGAGAAATTCTTGAGTGGATACGAACAAGTAATCCTCACCCTCAACCTCACTGGGGCGCGGTGAACGCGTTGTTGCCGAGATCGACAGTCCCAGGGACGGGTCCCATTCCCGTAACAGTTTTGACAGCGTCGTCTTTCCGGCTCCCGATGGCGAGGAGAGGACAAACATCAGACCACGACGATTGATGTTGATTTTTGATGGCTCACTCAATGTTCTGAACCTGCTCCTTGATCTGATCGATAATGGCTTTAAGTTCCAAGCCCAGTTGGGTTGTTTTAATATGATTGGCTTTCGAGCAAATCGTATTGGCTTCCCGATTGAGTTCCTGCACCAGAAAATCCAGTTTTCGACCCACCGGACCGGTCTCCTGCAATAGCTGGTTACCGGATTCAATGTGGGCGTTGAGACGATCCAGTTCCTCGGCAATATCGATCTTGGTGGCAATCAGCATGGCTTCCTGATGCAGTCTCTGCTCATCAAGGTTTTCATTGGACTCGAGGAGTCGTTTTATTTGCTCGGTAAGCTTTTCCCGGATCGCTTCTGCGGATCGTTCCGGCAAGGCTTCTATTTCTGTCGCGATCTCTTTGATTCCGGAAAACTGCGACGTGATGACTTCGGCCAGTTTTTTGCCTTCGTCCTGACGGGCGGCTATGAGGTTCTTGACGGCTTCATCCAGGGATTCGAGAATCTTGTCCTTGCGCTCTTCGAACTG
>JANQOC010000010.1 GCA_028279265.1 Hyphomicrobiales bacterium | reverse complement strand
CGATATTTTTCTCCAGGAAGGCCCCGAGATTCTCAGTGATGCCGGGATTGTTGGTCAGAAATTGACTGAGTTCCTGGGCAATCGGGCTTGCTGCCGATCCGCCGGCCTGCTGAATCTGTTCCAGATGCGTATTCAGACTGGACAAAAATCCAGAGAGGTCGATGCCTTGGCCATCGCTCAAGTCTGAGGCAATGTTTTGTAGTTTTGAGAGGTCTCCGGTCAGCCCTGCCAGCAGTTCCGACCCCAACTCGCCATTCTGACTGATTTCCTGGCCCGGAACGAGATTATCGAGAATATTCAGGAAGCTTTCGCCTCCGCCTTCACCTGCCAGTGCGGCTTCGAGAGATTTCAATGGCTTGCCGGATTGCGCTCCCTGAGTTGGAAGCAGGAGTTCGCCAATACTGTTTGCTAATCCATTCATAAATCGCCACCCGATGAAGACAAAGTTTCGAACTTGAAAAAGCAAGCGTCGGGCCAAAGCGGTTGGAGTGCAATTTATTCAAATAATTCAAGAACATAGCTTATCGATCCAGGAAGTGTGGCGGACTAAAAACCGAATTTATCCGGCAAAATTTGCCTAAATTCTGAACTTTTTTGCCGACCCGGGCGGGCGTCGCGCTTTTCAGACTTGCATAATCAATTGAAGTCACTGTATTTTCCTCCCAAATTGAGCATGTACCTGAATCAGCACTGCAATTGATGAAATCCGAGGCTGCCGGAACGGTTAACCCTCGACATTTTGACAACGAATTTCTATCTGATGTTAATTGCTGATTCTGTGCACGCATTAATATGGCCGTCACATGGACGATAACATGTGCTGTTACAAAGCGCGGCCTGATTTGGGAAAAGACACGAGCGAGAGTTCTGAGTTGCGATGAATTTGAAAGCGCGTTCAAACGAAGCCAATGGATTGTATCTGACCGGCCGACCGGAGGATACGCGTGTGGTCGTCGCTATGTCAGGCGGTGTCGACTCTTCGGTCGTTGCCGGTTTGCTCAAGCAGCAGGGTTATGACGTCGTCGGCATTACATTGCAGCTCTACGATCATGGTGAAGCAATTGGTCTAAAAGGGACCTGCTGCGCCGGGCAGGATATTCATGACGCTCGGCGGGTCGCCGACAAACTGGGTATCCCGCACTACGTCCTGGATTATGAAAAAAGATTTGAATCCGCCGTCATGGGACAATTCGCGGACACCTATGTGGCCGGCGAAACACCTGTCCCCTGTGTGACCTGCAATCAGGAAATCAAATTCCGTGATCTGCTTGAGACGGCGCGGGATCTTGGCGCTGAGGCCATGGCCACCGGACATTATATACAGAACCGCCCCGGACCTGATGGCTGGGAGCTCTATCAGGGCGCAGACGCCGAACGCGATCAAAGCTATTTCCTGTTTGGAACGACACAGGAACAACTGTCGCAACTCCGGTTTCCCCTCGGTGGATTACAAAAATCTGAAACCCGGGCGCTGGCAGAGGAGTTTGGACTTCAGGTTGCGCAAAAGTCGGACAGTCAGGACATTTGTTTTGTCCCCACCGGCCGATATACCCAGGTTATCGAGCGCTTGCGGCCCGAAGCCATGACC
This sequence comes from Hyphomicrobiales bacterium, assembly GCA_028279265.1. Taxonomy (GTDB): domain Bacteria; phylum Pseudomonadota; class Alphaproteobacteria; order Rhizobiales; family CAYWUX01; genus JANQOC01. Next base: position 1,535 of record JANQOC010000010.1, on the reverse strand, counting down.
TCGGGAAAGATCAGGCATGTTGACGGCCACGAACTTGGCGAGCATGACGGCATTATAAATTACACGATCGGACAGCGCCGGGGACTGGGCATCGCTGCGCACGAACCACTGTATGTTGTGAAACTGGACCCGGAACGTCACGAGGTAATTGTCGGCCCGAAAGCCGAGCTGCTGACAAACTGGCTGGTGCTCAAGGAATTGAACTGGATCTCCGAGAAGAAGTTTGCAGATCTGCCGGAAGAGGGTCTGCCTTTGTCTGCGAAAATCCGATCTACCCAGAGCCAAGCACCTGCTGTTCTGTACAATTTCGGAGGAACACCGGTAGTTGAACTGTGCGGTGGCGAATATGGCGTGTCTCCGGGACAGGCCTGCGTCCTCTATGAATCGGACGAGCACCCGGCCCGCGTACTCGGCGGTGGATGGATTGAAAAAACAGCAAATGAGCGGCAAGGCAAAGGCGCGATTTTGTCAATGATTGAAGGCAATAGAGTTAAAAAAGGGCATGAGGAGGCTCTGGTTCTCGAGTCCCAGCAATAGACGGACTCAAGACCGGGCGGGAAATGCGGTTTTATGAGCAGGATCCTCAATGCCTGTAAAAATGAGAGGTGGTATTGTGACGAAAAAGTCGGCTATTGATGCGTCTGACGTGAAAAATGCATATCGGCGATGGGCGCCGGTATATGATTTTACTTTTGGCAAGATCGCAGACGCGGGGCGCTTGCATACGGTCAAAATAATAAACCGCCGCAAGGGGTCTTTGCTTGAGGTGGGTGTCGGGACAGGGCTTTCCCTGCCCAAATATGGCGATCATCTGCAAATCACCGGCATCGATTTGTCCCGGGAAATGCTGGACAAAGCCAGAGTGCGGCAGTCCAAAAAGGGTCTGACGAATATCGACGGTCTCTACGAGATGGATGCCGGCGCCCTGGATTTTCCCGATGATACCTTTGACACGGTTGTCGCCATGTACGTCCTGACCGTTGTCCCCAATCCGGAGCAGGTGATGCGCGAACTGGAGCGCGTTTGTGCCCCGGGCGGTGAGGTAATCCTGGTCAATCATTTTTCCCAGGAAGATGGTGCGCGCGGCTGGATCGAGCGCAAAATGGCGCCCCTGGCAGCGACATTAGGTTGGCGCCCGGTGTTCGAACAGGACCGGGTTACCGGATGCAAGGGTCTGCAATTGATCGAACGCTCCTCGCTCAAGCCGTTCGGCCTGTTCACCATGCTCAGATTTCTCAAGCAAACGACAATTGCCGCGGACAGCAAACTTGAGAGAGATCTGACTGCCGGTAATCGGGCGGCGAGTTTAAACACGGCGGAAGCCGGAGAGGCCCGAATTTAGGAATTCGTCTCATCAATCTTGACAGATATCGAGGCCATGCGTATTGGTCTCGCTTACAACCAAGTGGCGGAGTAGCTCAGCTGGTTAGAGCAGCGGAATCATAATCCGCGTGTCGGGAGTTCAAGTCTCTCCTCCGCTACCACTCAAAACTTTCAGTCATATATGCGACAGATTAAGGTTTAGAAGCGAGGTC
>JANQOC010000758.1 GCA_028279265.1 Hyphomicrobiales bacterium | reverse complement strand
AAGCGCGGGCGAGATTTCTGTCAGCATTATTGTCATTGGCGCGATGGCCGGTCTGATCATCGGCATTATCGAAGTGACCGGCCTTGGTTTTGGACTGACGTTTCTCCTGGTCCAGGTCGGCGAGCAAAGCCTGTTCCTGCTGCTGTTGCTGACAGGGCTCGTGGCGATCATCCTGGGAATGGGCATGCCGACGACGGCCATCTATTTCCTTGTTGCGGTTCTGGCGGCGCCACCGCTGATCAAACTCGGTGTCGATCCGTTCGCCGCGCACCTTTTTGTTTTGTACTATGGACTGCTATCCCTGATAACACCGCCGGTTGCCATTGCCGCCTTCACCGGTGCCTATCTTGCCGGCGGACCGCCCATGGCGACGGCGGTCGCCGCCGTCAAATATGGCTGGCCGGCATTTGTACTGCCTTTTGTGTTTGTTCTCTCTCCGGCTCTCATTTTCCAGGGTGATACACTCAGTATTCTTCGTGCCGCCTCCGCGGCAGGACTGGGGATCTGGATTGGCTCCCTGGCCATCAATGGCTGGTTCAGAAGGCAGCTTGGACCGATGTCACGGGCCGGACTTCTGCTCTCCAGCTTTGGATTGCTTTTTCCGAATATATTCGGACTGAATTACGGCGATCTGATCGGATTAATTCTGGCAATTGCCATTATCGGATTTGAACTCTACTGGATTAAAAAACCACAACTGGAATCTCCGGGAGAATGAGAAGGTGACAGACAGGGAACGCGTGATCATTGTCGGTGGTGGACCGGTTGGCGTCGTTGGTGCCGTGGCCCTGGCGCAGAACGATATTCCGGTTACCCTTGTCGAAGCCCACGACACGCCACCCAAGGATCCGAGGGCGGCGACACTGCACCCGCCAACCCTTCAGATGCTTGACCGGCTGGGCATGGGCGAGGCAATCATCCAAAACGGTCTGCATGCCCCCGAGTTTCAGTTTCGAGACCGCCGCTCGGGAGAAAGTGTCGCAATATTCGACCTGACCCTCCTCAGAGATAAAACGCCGCATCCCTATTGCATCCAGTATGAGCAATGGAAAACCGCACAGCTTGGATACTCGATCCTGAAAAACTATGACCATGTTGATGTGAGACTAGGGACATCTGCGGTTGGACTTTCCCAGACCAAGGAGGGCGTCACACTCACAACCGAGACCCATGACGGTCATCGCGAGGAACACTCGGGCACCTATCTGATCGGCTGCGACGGCGGGCGCTCATTTGTGCGCAAAAGTCTGGATATAGATTTTGTCGGTTTCACCTATCCCGAACGCTTCCTGGTGATGGCGATGCAGCATGATTTCGGTGCGGACGGCAAATATGTCTACCGAAACTATGTTATGGACCCGGTTGAATGGTGTGCCGTATTCAAGGTTCCGGGAGACGATTCAAAAGGGCTATGGCGAACACTGTTTCCAACTAAAGAAACTGAATCGGATGAGGAAGTGCTGTCGCCTGAGTCCGTCAACCGGCGCCTTGGGGGCCTCGAAGCTTCGCTCGGCTTCGCCGACACGGAACACCGCAATCTCTATATGGTGCATCAGCGGGTTGCGGAAACGTTCAAAAAAGGACGCTGTTTCCTGGCCGGCGATGCGGCCCATGTCAATAATCCCCTGGGCGGTCTCGGCCTGAACAGCGGAATTCACGACGTTATGAATTTAACGGACAAAATCCATCAGATACGAAACGGCGAGAAACCTTTTTCAGAACTGGATCGCTATGACCGGCAACGGCGCTCACTTGCCCATGAGTATATCCAGGCCCAGACCATCGCCAACAAGAAGCGGCTGGAGGCAACCGACGAAGATGTCCGGCAAAAAAACATGGATGAGTTGCGCCAGATGGCCGCGGATCCGGAAAAGTCACGGGCCTGGCTGTTGCGCACATCGCTTTTGGAAAGCGTTGCGAAATCGGAGACAATCGAATGAATTTCCAGTATGAAGTCTGGATTGCGAATTCAGTATCCCCGGAAACATTGTCCCATGGATGAAGTTTATAAGAAGCAGAATTTCGGCAACAGGATCGGTTTCGGTAAGAAAGCGGCACTTGTGGTTGTCGATTTTGTCGTTGGTTTCGCCGATCCACAAATGTTCGGTGGTGGAAATATTCAGCCCGCCATCGATAAAACGGTCGATCTCCTAGCCGCGTTTCGTGATCAGCACCTGCCCGTCGCCTTCACCCGCGTGGTCTATGCCGAGGATGGGTCCGATGCCGGTTATTTCACGGCCAAAGTCCCGAGCCTCAAGCAATTGACGGAAAACCATCCGGCGAGCCAAGTGGTCCCGG
>JANQOC010000757.1 GCA_028279265.1 Hyphomicrobiales bacterium | reverse complement strand
ATCAAATCAACCCACTTACGAACCCGTCCATTTGCTGCATTGCACCGCAAAAATCAACCCGAATTTAAGTCTGAATTGCCGCGATGTGGACAAGCACCATAATTCCGGTCGTACGGGCATGAAAACTATAGAGATATTGTACACGCCCGGTTACGAACCGAACTGTGAACAATACAACCACCCTTATCAATGAATGAAACCGAACTTTGGCAGGTTCAATTGGCGTTCATCTGAATGTGCTCCGTCGATAGCGGACTCCGATCTTAAAAGCACATGGCAGCCACAAAAATTTGTTCAGTGCGGGTTAAAAATAGATCATGAGCCTGGTGCACTAGCCTAGGCCACTTTTTCACCCGCAGCGATGATCGAAGGGGCATTGTTTAAGGTTTCAATGGCAAACCCCGCAGCCGCCTTGTATTTGCTCATAAATTCATTTCGTTCCTCTTGTGGAATAACGGCTTCGATGTCATCGAAAACACCACCGCACCTGTCGTCCAGGATATTGAGCAATCCAAAAGGACCCGCAGATCTGTTGCGCAGAACAAGCTCTGATACTTTGGAACATAATTCGTCGTCATAGGACTTCAGGGCACTCGGGGTCACGCCCTTTGAAAGCATGGCCGCGCCCATGACCCGGGCATCGACAATCGCCTGGCTCGCACCGTTCGACCCTGTGGGATACATGGCATGGGCCGCATCCCCCATCAGTGCCACCGGTCCGTCCACCCAGGTCGATACCGGGTCGCGGTCGATCATGGGATTCTTATAAGCGCAATCCGCTTGTCTGAGCATTGCCGGGACATCGAGCCAGTCATACCGAAATTCCTCAAAATGGTGTACGAAGCTGTCAATGGAGACTTCCGTAAACCATGAGTCACTTGGCCAGCCTTCTTTGTTGTCCATCGTGAATTCGGCGATCCAGTTTATCAGCGCTGTGCCGTCTGAGTTGAGCTTGGAAATCGGATAAATAACCATTCGGTGCTGGTGTGTGCCGAGGCCGATAAATGACGATTCCGTTCGCAGGGGTTTTGCGCGAACCGTGCCGCGCCACATGACGGCGCCCCCCCAGTGTATGGGGGCTTGATCCGGGTGCATCTGGGCCCGCACCACCGAATGGATACCGTCCGCCGCAATAAGTATATCACCTGAAACTGCGCCGGCCGAACCGTCGCTATATTGAACATTTACGTCAACACCGCCGGTTGCGGTTTTAGAGTACCCTTCGACCTTGGCGCCTAGCAAAACGGAACCGTTCCCGGCCCGCTCCACCAGCGTCCCGTAGAGCAGCATTTGCAACTGTCCCCTGTGAACCGCATATTGCGGCCAGTTATATCCGGCATCCAAACCGCGCGCTTCGGAATAGACGTCCCTGCCGTTCAAACCGACCAGGGCCCATTCTCTGGCGGGCACGCCGACATTATCAAGATGGGCAGCGTCCAAGCCCAAATCATAGAGTTCCCGTACAGCGTTGGGCTGCAGGTTGATACCAACGCCGAGAGGCTGCATCTCACGGGAAGCTTCAAGCACCACGAACGGCACGCCGATTTGATGCAGTGTTAGTCCAAGCGTCAGACCACAAATGCCTCCGCCAGCGATAATCACTTTTTCTGCGGCCATCAAAATTCTCCTCTAAAATTACCGGTCGGTGGAGAAGCAATCAATAATTACGCCCATGATTGCCTCGCGCTCGGCATGGACAAAGAAATGATCGCCGGGAAATTCATGCTGAGCGAAACTGGCCGACGTGCGATCGCGCCAGCCCGCCAGCATCTTAGGCGAAATAGCGGGATCACGGGTACCCCCCAATGCTGAAATCGGACATTCAAGCGGATCAGCCGCGATATCCGTGTGCGTTTCAAGCAACTCGACATCGGCCCTCAAAATGGGCAGGAAGACGTCCCGCAGTTCGGCGTTATCCCGGATTGCCTCCGGCACCGCACCATAGGTTTGGTGTAACCGTTCAATGAACTGGTCGTCATCCAGAAATCGCAACGACCCTTCGTTACCCTCCAGCTGTGGCGCCGCCCGAGCCGAAACTATCAGGTGCTTAAGTCCGGTGACCCCTTTAGCCCTTAACCGGCACGCAACTTCGTAAGCAACGATTGCCCCCATGCTGTGCCCAAAAAACACAAACGGGCGATCCGTATAGGCCATGATCTCATCGGTGAGTACGTCCACCAGTGTGGACATATCGGTCATCAGGGGCTCCCCCAGCCTTTCCTCGCGTCCCGGCAATTGCACGACACAAAGCTCAATATGCCGGGGGGTGGCGTTCGCCCAGTCTTTAAAGGCCGACGCGCCTCCACCGGCATAAGGAAAACAGAACAGCCGGAATATTGCGTCCGGGCGAGGTTGCGGAGAGATTACCCACCGCGGCAAGTCTTCGTGGGCACTGTGCCCATCCGTAACGATAGGCGCTTGGGATTCACCGCCGAGCATCTTATCAATCTCGACAGCCAGGTCGCGAATGCTGGGTATTGTGAATAATTGCTCGATAGCGGGCTCCACGCCTAAGTCACTCTGCACCCAGAGGCGCAGTTCCACAGCCGTTAGCGAATCGACGCCGAGAGCGCTGAGTTGCGCAAACTCGTCGAGGTCCGCAGGGGGCACACGCAAGGTCTGTGCAATGCGCTCCAGTAGGTAGGAACAGATCAGATCAGCGCGCTGGCTCGGCTCCGCAGCCTTGACGCGCTCGGCGGCCGCTTCCGAGGAATTGGCCGTCAGCGGACTTGAACGGTCCGACGGGACGAGGTGCTTAAGCGTGCTCCAGTCTGCAGCCCCTGGGATACATTCAACGAACTGCCTCCAGTCAAGAGGTATAACCGCGGCTTGTGCCAGATCACGCGCAGTTAGCAGATGCGCGATGAAATCGTAGCCCTGACTTGCGTTAATGGGTTGCCACCCGTCTTTCACGAGGCGTTGCAACACGACATCGGATGCCGCCATCCCGACATCCGCCCACGGACCCCAGTTAATTGCCGTTGCGGGCAGTCCTTGCTTGTGGCGGTAATGGGCCAGTCCGTCCATGAACGCGTTGGCGCTGGCGTAGTTCGACTGCCCCGGCGACCCCATGACCGAAGCAACAGATGAGAACAGCAAAAAAAAGTCGAGCGGATGATCCAGCGTTTGCGAATGCAAATGCCAGGCGCCGTCGACCTTGGGACTGGCGACCTTCATGAACCGTTCCGCATTTTGCTGCATGAGCATGCCATCATCCAGAACACCCGCGGCATGGACGATGCCGCGGAGACGAGGCGCCATGGCAAGCACGCGGGCAACGTCATCGGCATCGCCGATATCGGCGGCAACCACCTCGACTTTGACGCCCGCGTCTTCCAGGGCATGAAGGACCGTGCGTTGGTCGTCAGTAGACACACCACTGCGCCCGGTGAGCAGCAGATGTTTGGCGCCGCAGGTTGCAAGGTATTGGGCGACCAGCAGTCCGAGCGCACCGATGCCGCCGGTTACCAGATAAGATGCCTCTTCATCGAGCTCTAGTGATGCATGCGGATCGACGGATTGTTCACAAGGCGCAGGCCTGGCAAGCCGTGCAACGCATCTATTGCCCTGTCTTAAGGCCACTTCAGTTTCAAGATCTGACCGGAAGAATTCGGCGACAAGCAAGTCCAGCTCATCCGAACGGCTGCCGGACAGGGACGGGGCCAGGTCAATTGAGCCCCCCAGCTGTTCCGAATGTTCGGCCTGCATTGTCCGGGCAAATCCCCAAAAGCGGGTTTGCCACGGCGATACAACATCATCGTCGATCACCGCCTGAGCGCCTTTGGTCACGAACCAGTGTTTGCCGGCAACACCTGCATCGAAGAGCGATTGCACCACATTCAAACTTGCCAGCAGAGCCGTATCCGGATCCATTTCACCGGCGTCCATCCCCCAGAGATGAACGATACCGCTCAATGAGGGAACCTTTTTGGATTTGATGAGCGCGTCTACAGCACCAGGGTCTTCGGCAATATGAACCCGCTGACCTTTCGCCTCCAGCCGACGTGCAATTTCGGCGGCAACAT
>JANQOC010000756.1 GCA_028279265.1 Hyphomicrobiales bacterium | reverse complement strand
CATCCATAGGCATTAAGGGCAACGTCTATAAGGCCGGGGTTGAGGGCCCGGCGGTAAGTCTCACCAAATCCGAGGCGGTCCAGTGCATCCGCACGATATCCGTGCACGAAGATATCAGCTTCAGTAATCAACTCGGCGAAGATGTCCTTGTCGCTCTGCCTGGAAAAGTCCAGGGTGGCGCAGCGTTTGCCGGGGGTCATTTCGGGGATATTGCCGATTTCATCCCAGAACGGCGGATCGATACGCAACACGTCAGCGCCATAGGAAGCGAGAAAGCGCGTGGACACGGGGCCGGCGAGAATGCGCGTGAGGTCCAGAACTTTCAAACCCGCGAGCGGTCGGCCGGGATCAAGTGCATAGTCGCATGGTGCCGATCCGTGACGGGTCCAACGTACGAGAGGTTCTCCTGAAACCGCGGTTCCCTGATGATGCCGGCTCCACTCTTCATCCGTCAGCATGACTGCCGCTGCCCCTCCGGCACCCACAACGGTTTCCTGCAGTTCCCGGCCTTTCCATTGTTTGACCCGGTTTTCAGCCTCGGCGCGATTCCTGGGATCTTCGAGTACCCGACGAACGACTTGCTTGTGAGCCGCCAAGTTTGTGTGCAGGCGAATCCATCCATCGCTGGTTTCATAGTCCCCGGCCAGCTCATCCCAGACCTTGGGGGAAGCCTGGCCTTGAGGACGAAAAGAAGAATGGAACCAGAAGCTTGCCAAACGCCGGTCCACAGTGACAATTTCCGATCCCGCATAGCGTGCCAGGGCCAGTGATGCCGCGGCGATGCTTGACGTTGCCAGTTCGGTAACTCCATAGACGTCCCGGGTTGAACCTTCACCGGTCAGGGCAAGCTCCGGCGTTCCAGAGGTGTAATTCGGTGGACATGTGGCGGATAACACGGGCTCAAGTAGTTTCATAACCGTTTCGGAATCCATACCAGATTAGAGACAGGGCCACTCGAGTCAGCGAGTAGGGTCACTGTGATGGCTCAACTATTGTGAGGGCTCAACTTATGGCAAAACCTTACGATAGTAAATTCGATCGAACCCGGCCTCCCGACGGCGTTCAACTTCGTGGTAACCGAGATGGCGGTAAATGTTCTGGTTCTGAGTCATTTTTTCATGGGTATAGAGTTCAATGGCAATTATACCGGCTTCACGGGTCCGGGATTCAACAAAAGCCATGAGCGCACCGCCATATCCCTGTCCCTGATGGCTCGGATGAACGGCGACATTTTCCAGATGCATATGGTCGCCCTCCGGATAAAAGACCGCAAAACCGGCAACTGTTGAGTCTTCCAGGACATACACCGCATTCTGATCGATGAGGTTTTCGAAGTCGGCGACCATGGGGGCCGGTTCTTTGCCGATGTGTTGAACATAAGGTTCATACGCCGCCCGGGCACAGGCTTCGATGGCGATGAGATCCTCCTGGGTTGCCAAGCGAATATTCATTTGCGGCATTATATCATTGGTTCTAAAGGGCTGGAATTCTGAGGCACAAATGTCTTAGAGACTGCGCGACAACGGTCATAGCAAAATGAGGCCGCTGACAGAAGGGAACAAATTTGCGGGTTCCGACGTCGAATGAGCATCTATTTCCGACTTTCCATTATTTGGAACAATAATCTATTATTTTTATAACTACTCCAAGTTTTGAGTAACTGAATCTACCATATGATGTATAGTAGTAGAAAATTCTAATATCTTCTGCCGCTCACATGGCGATGAAACAAGGGTTGGACCGATGTCCGTGACTTATGCAAATTCTGAACAAACGCCTCGCGTGTTTATCATTCATGAGAATGAAGCCTGGGTCGAGCCACTGTTGAAACAGTTCGAAGCCATGGGGATTCCGGCGCGTGAATGGTTCCTGCATCAGGGTTCCCTTGATTTGAC
>JANQOC010000739.1 GCA_028279265.1 Hyphomicrobiales bacterium | reverse complement strand
CTGCCGCGAACCGGGCAGAACGGCATCCCGGTTGTGTCGGTCAATACCGATAAAGTTGCCATAAGTATTTTCAAAATTGGCGATCGGAATCTGCTGAATACGATTATTGACGGCAATTTCCGACAGCAGCTCAGCCGTTATCAGGCGGAAAAAATCGAAAATAACAAGGGATCAAAGATCTGGTCCGGTGAGTTGAAAGTTAAAATCGATCGCAACAAAGAAGTATCGACGGCTTTTCCCGTAAACCAGATTTCCGACGTCCTGGATCCCGGATTGTATGTCATGCAGGCCAATGCCGGCACAGGCACGAAACAGGAGTGGCAGCCCCGCGCAACCCAGTGGTTTATCGTATCGGATATCGGGCTCACGACTTTCAGCGGAACCTCAGGCATTTTCGTATTTGCCAGATCCATTTCTGAAACTCAGCCGCTGTCCGGCCTCAAACTCCGGCTCCTGGCCCGCAACAATGAAGTGCTGGCCGAAACCACCACGGACAATCGGGGCTATGCCGGTTTTCCCAAAGGTCTGACCCGCGGTCAGGGCGGGCTCACCCCGACCCTGGTCATCGCCGAGAGTAAATCGGGAGATTATGCCTTTCTGGATCTCACGCGTTCGAATTTTGATCTCACGGACCGGGGTGTTGGCGGACGCAAGAACCCCGGGCCGCTGGATGCCTACCTGCACAGTGAGCGCGGCGTATATCGCCCGGGCGAACAGGTCCGGATTGTGGCCCTGCTTCGTGATGAAACGGGTGTGGCAGTTGAGAATCTTCCGCTCATCTTGAAAGTGAAGCGACCTGACGGCAAAGAGCACCAGACGGTTACGCTCGCCGATCGCGGGTTCGGTGGCCGTGCACTGACGCTGCCCCTGCACACCATGGCCATGACCGGAACATGGCGGATTTCCGCTCACGCGACCCCGAAAAGCAAGCCCATTGGACAACTCTCGTTTCTTGTCGAGGATTTTGTCCCGCAAAAGCTGGAACTGAAGCTGAGTTCGAAATCGGACAGTGTTTCGCAAGCTAGTCCGGCGCGCATATCAATGGCCGGGCGATATTTGTATGGGGCACCCGCTTCCAATCTCGGCTTGCAGGGCGACGTGACAATCAGCACCAGTCGCAAGAAGATGACGAATTGGCCGGGATATCATTTCGGACTGGAGAGTGAAACATTCACACCTGTTCGCCGTCCCATCTCCAATCTCCAACGCACAGATTCGTCCGGTCAGTCGGCCTTCGACCTGCAGATACCTAATCTGCCGAAAAGCACGGTTCCCTTAACGGCAAAAGTTTCCATCCGATTGATGGAACCCGGTGGCCGAGCGGTCGAACGGCTTTTGTCCCTTCCGGTAATGACTTCCCAGGAATTCATCGGTATCAAGCCTCAATTCAAGGAGAACTTCGTTTCCGAAGGTGCGACGGCCGGCTTCGCCATTGTTGCTCTCGGTGGCGACCGCAAACCCGCCGCCGCCCAGGAGTTCGAATGGCAGGTCGTGAAACTGCATCGCCGCTACCAATGGTACAGTCAAAATGGCCGTTGGAGATATGAACCCATTACATATAGCGAAGCCCTGGCTAACGGTTCCGGCAAGACGGGCGCCGACGGTACCGCCGAACTCAGTATGCCGGTTGAGTGGGGAAGATACAGGCTCGAAGTGACCGGGAAAAACCCGGGTTCCCCGTCCTCAAGTTTCACATTTACAGCCGGCTGGTATGGAGATGAAACGGAAGAAACGCCGGATGTCATCGACTTGTCCACGGACAAATCGGCTTATGCCCCGGGCGAAACAATGAATGTATCGCTGCAAACGCAGGAAAAAGGCCGGGCCCTGGTGGCCATCATCGGAAACACTCTTCTTGAGTTCAAGGATATCGACGTCGGTCCAGGCAGTTCGGATCTGCAATTTGAGGTTCAGCCGCACTGGGGAAATAATTTCTATGTCGCGGCCATGTTCCATCGCCCCCTGGATGCACAAATCGGACGCATGCCGAAACGATCTATAGGCTTGAAATGGATCAAGGTTTCCCAACCCGCGAGTTCAATCTCCGTTAATCTGGAGACACCGGACAAGGTCCGTCCGAATTCGACACTTTCCATACCTGTGAAGATCACCGGTTTGGAAAAAGGTAAGAAGGCTCTCGTCACTGTGTCCGCTGTCGATGTGGGTATTCTGAATCTTACGGGCCATAAATCTCCCGATCCCCGGAATTATTTTTACGGGCAGCGCCATCTGTCCCTCGAACTGCGCGACATTTACGGGCAGTTGATCAACGGCATGCAAGCCACGACCGGTCAGATTCGGTTCGGCGGTGATGGCGGCCTGCACGGGATGGGGAATAAGGCACCCGAACATGAACCGGTATCCCTGTTCTCGGATATCGTCGAAGTTGACGAAAACGGGCTGGCAGAAGTCAAATTCGATATACCGGAATTTGACGGCACCCTGAGGCTGGCCGCAATGGCCTGGAATGGCACGCAGCTGGGACAGGCCAGCAAAGAGCTGATCGTCCGCGACCCCGTTGTTTTCACCGCGAATCTCCCCCGCTTCCTTACCGCCGGGGACCAGCCCATAATCCAGGTGAGCGTTCATAATGTCACAGCGAAAGCCGGTGACTATTCGCTGGTAACCGAGTTCGACGGATTGAACGCCACGTCGTCCAATTCGGATGCGCAAACGTTCGCGCTCAAGCCGGGCGAGAAAAAGACATTCCGGATTGGCGTCAAGTCAAGTGTGCTCGGGAAAGCTTCAATGAAGTTCCAGGTACGGGGGCCCGAAAATTTTCAACTGGAGCGATCATACGCACTGGAGGTCATGCCCGTTCAGCCCAATTTAAGCCGGAACTACGTCCTGAAGATTCCGGCGAACAAGGGCAAACTCACGGTCGATAGCGCCTTGATCGACGATTTCATTCCCGACACGGTCAACATAACCATGAACATCGGCGGCCGGAACGATATTGATGTGCCGGGCCTGCTTCACTCCCTGAG
>JANQOC010000722.1 GCA_028279265.1 Hyphomicrobiales bacterium | reverse complement strand
TTATGGATTCCGGCTCACTGACCGCCGGGGCGGTGGGCAATGCGGAACCCGGTTACCGCGGAGCGACAATGGCGCTGCATTCGACCCTGGGTTTCTCCGGTGCGATTCTAGGCCCGCTCGTGTTCGGTATCGTCCTGGATTTTGGCGGCAGCGACAATATGATGGGCTGGTGGCTTGCCTTCGCGCATCTGGGGGTCGTTCAAATTCTGGGATTGATTATTCTACAGCTAGTGCGACCACCAGCCGTCTCTGGAGACCGGCGTTAGCTTGCGTTTCTGCATCTGCTCCTGCAACTGAACCGCCGATCGCTTGCGCATAAAGGCCACAGGCAGGTCCACACCACTGCGCGTGGGCATGACCCCGTAGGACGAGATCTCGAAATTCATATGTTCGAAGAAGGCGACGGAATTAATATTGGCGCGGGTGGTGAATTCGTTGAAGCCCGCGCGCCGCGCCCGCTCTTCTGCAGCCTCGACGAGCAGTCGTCCGATACCGCAGCCTGTGAATAACGGCCGTACAAAGATCTTTCGAATGCGTGCGGTGGCTCCATTGTCGTCTGCGGGACACCAGCCGCCGGTGCCGACAATTTCATTATCGACGATAGCGCAGTACAGGTCCGCTTCCAGGATCTCTTCAAAATATTCCGTGCGTAGAATATCTTCGACCCGTGCCTGGATCTCGTTTTCGGAATGATGCTCGGCGGCGAGAATTCGGAACGACGTCATGTGGACATAGCGTATCGAGGACAAGTCATCGATGGTCGCGGGACGTAATGTAACCGCTGCCAGAAAGTCTGATTTGTTCTGAAATTCCATGCCCCTCGAGCTCCGCATTAATTTTGACTGAGCGCGTCCCTGAACATACGGGGTGAAAAATAAGTCAGAAATTCGGCGCTTTCTGTCGAGATGCGAAAAATGTTCCAGTTTGACGCCCAGAAGTCACACCCCGCCGTTCAATCGGCGAAATAAGCAGGCTTCGGCTCACATTTGGTTAACGGATATTAACGAGTTCCGATCGGACACTGCCGAAATCACTTCGGATCTACTCTTCCGATTCGCGCCCCTCACTGGTCGCAAACTGCTTGGTGCTCGATCGGACCCTGCCCGGTTTCTTGGCCTGGTGATTTTCGGGTTTCAATATTTCTGCAGGATTATATTCAGCCTGGTTACAGGAACACCCTTTCACAAACAGGCTTCGATATTTCCAGGCGTTCGGATGGTTTTCATAGCGCCGGCCATCGAGACTAACCATCTGCTCCACGTCTTCCCCCGGATTCTGATGGACATAGAGCTCCACGGGCGCCGCGCAGCGCGATGCGCAGACATTGGCGTCCCGGTCGAACTGACTTGGAAAAGTGGAGAAACTGACGGGATAGTAATAGCCGTCGCATTCTCTGACACAGAGTGTGCGGTATGTTGAGAATGGCAGCCGGTCCGCCGGTGTCCGGCGGCGGGGTTCAGAATATTGAGGCTGTCCGAAAAAACCATCGCCGAAAAAATTGAACGGGTTCTGCTGCTGGTTCAAGCGGCGGGCTTCACGGATATATTGATCTCCGCAGCGATAACGGGCGAGTGCGCGAATAGTGTCTTCCTGGCGTGTTTTTCGCGTGCCCGGCTGGGTGACCGATTTCAGCTGCGCATTCAGCCGTTCCAGTCTTTGGCGGACCTCGCGGATGTTCTTGTCGATGGCCACGCAACGGCGCGTTTTTCGGAGCGAAGTTCCGAAAATGAAATTGTTTTGGTAGCAGTTCAGGCGATCGGCCCGGGCGCGCTGGCGATTATAGAAGCGGTCATTCTTGCGAATTTCCTCCCGCAGCGCCGGCAATCGATCATTGGCCTGACCGCCGAGACTGAAATCGGACGCAAGCCGGCGTTCCAGCTCGTAACAAATGCGCTCGCGCTTGTTGAGCTGGTTTTGAAAGCCCTGGGCATGAGCCGGGGTGGAAAGGCTGAGAACCAGCAGGACAAGCATGGGTAGCACCAGCGGTCCAGGGAACCGGGTCAATACACTTGTAGGATTGCTTGTTTCAACGAATGGGAACACTAGCTGGCCCCAATTTTTCATCACCACAGCTCTTCAGCACCAAATCTGAAATTCAATGTCTGTGCAGTTTGTAAGCGACAACTTAAGATGTCAATGCGGCACGATTTGGAAGACTCCGTGGCCGCACTTCGCCCGGAATCCTGACATTGTCATAACACGAAAACCGTATCGATCCTCCATTAGAACTCTTAAGAATTCACTTATTTCGACATTATGGCAGCGAATCACCGGGTCTCGCGGGGGTTGAAACGGTTGACGCGCTGGACAAATGCGACCATAAACGCGGTCATGAGTTCTTTGGCGCGCATACGGACAATTCAGATTTGTCTGGATTCGATAATTATTAGCTAGCATAAGCTGCTGGCGCGACCGCTATTTCCACCGAAATGAAAAGAGTTTGAAGGTCCGGCCAGTGAGGTAGGAAAGACAGTTTCGTGACGACACAACTCTACAATACGCTTACTCGCAGGAAAGAGGCCTTGCAGCCGTTCGATCCGAAAAATGTGCGTATGTATGTCTGCGGACCGACAGTTTATGATTATGCGCATATCGGAAACGCGCGGCCAATTCTGGTTTTCGATGTTCTTTACCGGGTACTGCGCCATGTCTATGGTGAATCCCATGTCACTTACGTGCGCAACATCACCGATGTCGACGACAAAATTAATACCCGCTCCCAGGAAGAAAACATTTCGATCCGGGAACTGACGGAGCAGACGACAGCGCAGTTTCATGAGGATATCGATGCCCTCGGGGCCTTGCGTCCCGACGTCGAACCGCGCGCGACGGACCACATTCCACAGATGATCGCCCTCATCGAAAGGCTCATCTCCGGGGGTTTTGCCTATGAAGCCGAAGGCCATGTCCACTTCCAGGTGGCAAAGATGGCGGATTACGGCCAGCTCTCCGGACGCTCGGTCGAGGAAATGATTGCCGGCGCCCGCGTCGAAGTTGCGCCTTACAAGAAGGATCCCATGGACTTTGTGCTGTGGAAACCATCAACCGGCCACGAACCGGGATGGGAAAGCCCATGGGGATCAGGCCGGCCCGGGTGGCACATTGAATGCTCGGCCATGTCCGCGGAACATCTGGGGGAAACATTCGATATCCACGGGGGCGGCATCGACCTTGTATTTCCCCACCATGAAAATGAAATTGCCCAAAGCCGGTGCGCCAACGATAGCGACCTCATGGCTCAGATCTGGATGCATAACGGCTACCTCCAGGTCGAAGGCGAGAAAATGTCCAAGTCCCTTGGAAATTTTAT
>JANQOC010000698.1 GCA_028279265.1 Hyphomicrobiales bacterium | reverse complement strand
AGATCAACCGGATTGGGACCGACATGTTGTCGGGGACGGCTAGACCGGGGATCTCCTTCATAAATGTAGTCTCCCATCTTTTCGTTATCGACTTCGCATGTTTCCCGGTGATGTAAGCCGTGAAGAAATGCAGCTTGTGCGGGAAAAAGGTTTCCAGGGACTGGGGGACGAGCGCCGGGACTCCCTTGGACTTTCACAAGACCTGGACCGCCGATTAATGAGAGACCTGGAAACGACCCTGTTCGAGTCTCACTGTCGCATGATCCCGAAGAAAGCGACGGCCAAAATGGCGTCCATTCAACGTTTGCGGGATGCGGTCATGGCCGA
This sequence comes from Hyphomicrobiales bacterium, assembly GCA_028279265.1. Classification (GTDB taxonomy): domain Bacteria; phylum Pseudomonadota; class Alphaproteobacteria; order Rhizobiales; family CAYWUX01; genus JANQOC01. The sequence goes on along the minus strand of JANQOC010000698.1, from coordinate 11,903 downwards.
GCAGATGCTGGCCAGGGGCAGCCGAACCGGTGCCGTCCTCATTGCGGGTGCCGGTCATACGCGCCAGGACCGGGGCGTACCGTGGTATCTGAGGCAGCGCCTGCCGGATGCCACCATTGCCAGCCTGACGATGGTCGAGGTCAGCGAGTCCATGACCGATGCTGGGGATAGTGTTCCCAAATCCTCGTCGGGCAAGGCTGTCGCGGATTTTGTCTGGTTCACCGCGCGTACCAAACGCGAAGATCCGTGTCTGGCCTTCAAAAAGAAACAATAAACGTCAGGTGAGGTTGGCTCTCGCCGACAATGGGGATGGACCGCCACCAGGATACCCAGAGAGCCCGACTGAACCAACCTGCCTGATACAGTCTGAAAAGATCACTAAGGCTTGGGCTGGAAATTGAATGTGCAGCGATCAAATTCTATGAAATGCACGATCTCCCCATGAGTTCCCACAGGCACGATCTCGGTACACCCCTCGATGGCATCAGGCCCGGCAAAGACCGAAACCTTCCACGATCGTGCGGATTGCCCACCATACGTCTCACAGGCTGTCCCCCGTGGCGGTAACCAGCGTGCCGCGTTTGGGCTGGTTTCCCCGGCGCTCAAAACAACATAGAGACGGCTTGACGTTTGGTTGGTCAGACAGAATTCGTCAGCCGCCAGAAGACCCTCCTGTGGGGTCAGCAGAAGAAGCAGTGAAAACCACACCCCGGTGATCGCCGACTTCATCTTAAATACCTGTACTCGTTTGGTTTTCCGGCAACAAAGCTACATGTCCCGTGATTAGAGCCGGTTACCATCGGCACGGCAAATCACGCTTGGATCACAAATTCCGGCAGGAACGCGCTTAAATTAGCCGGAGTTTATCCCCGAATGCGCAAGATTATGTGCTTTTTGATTGGCCTGAGGACCGGGATAGTGTAGTTACCGCGCGGACAAAATTTCTGCATCCAACATTTGCCGACGAAGACTTTACGCGCGAGAGCAAACGAAAAACCATGCCCAAGAGAACCGATATTGAATCGATCCTGATTATAGGAGCGGGGCCCATTGTTATCGGCCAGGCTTGCGAATTTGACTATTCCGGGACCCAGGCGTGCAAAGCATTGAAGGAAGAAGGTTACAGGATCGTTCTCGTTAACTCCAATCCGGCGACGATCATGACCGACCCGGAAATTGCGGATGCAACTTATATTGAAGCTATCACTGCAGATATCGTCGCCAAGATTATCGCGGAAGAGCGCCCCGATGTGGTGTTACCGACGATGGGCGGACAAACGGCACTGAATACGGCGCTGACGCTGGAACGCAAGGGTATTCTCAAGGCTCTGGGTGTCGAAATGATCGGCGCCAAGGCGGATGTTATCGACAAGGCGGAGGACCGGCTGTTGTTCCGCAATGCCATGGACAAAATCGGCCTGGAATCTCCGAGATCAATGCTCGCCCACGATCTGGATGAAGCCAGGCAGGCACTGGCTTTCGTAGGCCTGCCGGCCATCATCCGCCCTTCATTCACACTCGGTGGCACGGGTGGCGGCATTGCCTACAACCGGGAAGAGTTTCTCGAAATCGTGCGCGGTGGGCTTGATGCTTCGCCGACGACCGAAGTTCTCGTCGAGGAATCCGTTCTCGGCTGGAAAGAATTTGAGATGGAAGTTGTGCGCGACAAGGCGGACAACTGCACCATTGTCTGCTCCATTGAAAACATCGATCCCATGGGGGTGCATACCGGCGACTCCATGACCATCGCGCCGGCTCTGACCCTGACGGACAAGGAATACCAGATCATGCGTAACGCATCGATCGCGGTGCTCAGAGAGATCGGTGTCGAAACCGGCGGGTCGAATGTTCAGTTCGCCATCAATCCTGACGATGGACGCATGGTGGTCATTGAAATGAACCCGCGGGTATCCCGGTCCTCGGCACTGGCATCGAAGGCCACCGGCTTTCCCATCGCCAAAGTCGCGGCAAGACTGGCCGTGGGTTATACTTTGGATGAGCTGGACAATGATATTACCGCCGGAGCGACGCCGGCATCATTCGAGCCGTCAATCGATTACATCGTGACGAAAATTCCGCGCTTTGCGTTTGAAAAATTTCCCGGCGCCGATCCCAATCTCACCACCTCGATGAAATCCGTCGGCGAGGTCATGGCCATGGGCCGGACTTTCCCGGAGTCCTTGCAAAAAGCGCTGCGCGGTATGGAAACCGGTCTAACCGGCCTCGATGAGTACGAGATCGAAGGACTGGGACAAGGTGATGACAAGAACGCCATTCGCGCCGCTCTCGGTTCGCCGACCCAGGATCAGATTCTCAAGGTTGCCCAGGCCATTCGCCTCGGCGTCGATCTGGAGCAGCTTTATATGTACTGCAAGATCGACCGCTGGTTCCTGCGTCAGATCAAGGCGATCATCGACATGGAAAACGACCTCAAGGACAAGGGTCTCCCGCAGTCGACCGACGCGTGGCTCAAAGTCAAGGAAATGGGTTTCGCCGATGAGCGCCTGGCAAAATTATGCGGGAAGACTCTCGACGAAGTGATGGAACAGCGCCGATCCTTCGATCTGCTGCCGGTTTATAAACGCATCGACACCTGTGCCGCAGAGTTCATGTCTCCAACCGCCTACATGTATTCGACCTATGAACGCGGTCTCGATGGCACCACTTACTGTGAAGCACAGCCGACAGATGCGGAAAAGATCATAATTCTCGGCGGCGGTCCCAACCGTATCGGGCAGGGAATCGAATTCGACTATTGCTGTTGTCATGCCGCTTTTTCCCTGTCCAAGGCCGGCTATGAAACAATTATGGTGAATTGTAACCCGGAGACGGTTTCAACGGATTATGACACGGCGGATCGCCTCTATTTTGAACCTCTGACCGTAGAGGATGTTCTCGAAATCGTGCGCAAGGAGCAGGAGAACGGCACGGTTAAAGGCGTAATTGTGCAATTCGGCGGACAAACGCCACTGAAACTGGCCAGCGCCCTCGAGGCAGCAAAGGTACCGATACTCGGCACAACGCCGGACGCCATCGACCTGGCGGAAGACCGGGACCGTTTCCAGGCCCTGATTACCGAGCTGGGACTGAAACAACCCAAAAACGGTATCGCCCGCGACGCCGAAGAGGCCCTGAATATTGCCGAGGACATTGGCTTTCCCGTTGTCATCCGCCCGTCTTATGTGCTGGGCGGCCGGGCCATGGAGATCGTTCATGACCGTGCACAGTTGCAGAGATATATTTCGGAAGCCGTAACGGTCTCCGGAAGCAGTCCCGTGCTTCTCGACAGCTATCTGCGCTTTGCCACGGAAATCGATGTCGATGCCCTGTGCGACGGCAAGGACGTGTTCGTCTGCGGTGTCATGCAGCACATTGAAGAAGCCGGCATTCATTCCGGCGACAGCGCCTGTTCCCTGCCACCGCATGACCTCGATCCGCAGATCATCGAAGAGCTCAAGGACCAGACTGAAAAACTGGCCCTGGCGCTGAATGTGGTCGGGCTGATGAATGTCCAGTTCGCGATCAAGGACGGGGAAATTTTCATTCTCGAAGTCAATCCGCGCGCCAGCCGCACGGTACCGTTTGTGGCCAAAGTCATCGGCAAACCGATCGCCGCAATCGCCTCCCGGATCATGGCCGGAGAATCCCTGGCTTCGTTCAATCTCAGCGAGCCGCAACTCAGCCAGATTGCCATCAAAGAGGCTGTGTTTCCGTTCGCCAGATTTCAGGGCGTTGATCCCATTCTCGGCCCGGAGATGCGCTCAACAGGTGAAGTCATGGGAATTGATGAAGACTATGCCGTCGCCTTCGCCAAAGCCCAGCTTGGAAGTGGTGTGGAACTGCCGAAAGCCGGGACATTATTCATTTCCGTGAAAAACGCGGACAAGCCACATATTATTGAATCCGTCCGGACTCTGACCAATATAGGGTTTAAGATCATCGCGACCCGCGGGACAAAGAAATTTCTTGAAGAACAAAATATTGATTGCGAACAGGTCAATAAAGTACTAGAAGGCCGTCCTCATATTGTCGACGCGATGAAAAACGGAGAAGTCGATATCGTTTTCAATACCACCGAGGGTGTACAGGCTATCGAAGACAGCGCTTCACTGCGACGGACAGCGCTTGTAGGCCGGATACCCTATTACACGACCGTCGCCGGTGCCAATGCCGCAACCCAGGCCATTCTGGCGCTGCGCTCGGATAGCTTGAAGGTCAATCCCATACAGAGATATGCAAGTCATCAGAATTGACTGAATTGACCAAACGGGTCAGAATATTTCCGCCTCATTAACTTCAACCATAATTCGATAGTTGGACTAATTAGGAAGGTTGGATCCCTGGCTTTGGTTTCTAACTGACAAGGAGACATGTGAATGACGACAGAAAAGGTTCCTATGACCCTGGAGGGGCACTCCGCCATTGAGCAGGAATTACAGCATCGTAAATCCGTGGAGCGTCCGAAAATAATCCAGGCCATCGCGGAAGCCCGCGCCCATGGCGACCTGTCGGAAAATGCGGAATACCATGCCGCGAAGGAATCCCAGAGCATGAATGAAGCGCGGGTTGCCGAACTTGAGGACACGCTGTCGCGGGCGGACATTATCGATGTCTCAAAACTGTCAGGCAAGGAAATCAAATTCGGCGCGACGGTCACCCTCATCGATGAGGATACGGAAGCCAAGGTGACCTACAAGATTGTCGGCGAATACGAGGCGGAAGTTAAGGAAGGGAAAATCTCCATTACCTCTCCCATTGCCCGCGCCCTGATTGGGAAATCTGCCGGCGACAGTGCCGAAGTCGTAACTCCCGGCGGCGGTAAATTCTACGAGATTGTGAAAGTCAAATACGCCTGATTGTTTCCAAACTTGGGAACCAGAGCAACTCAAACTTCTTCCGGGATGAACAGCCCGGGTTCGAACTTTGACCGGCGAATGGACAGGGACGTTTTGACACTGGCCACGTTTTCTGCAGCCGTGAGTTCGTTAATGACGAAATTCTGGAAAGCCTCGAGGTCCCTGGAAACACATTTCAGGATAAAGTCAATTTCACCCGACAGCATGAAACATTCACGGACAATGGGCCAGGACCTGACGAGCTCCTCGAACGCGACGAGATCCGCTTCCGCCTGGGAGTGCAGGCCGACCATGGCAAAGGCCAGGATCTCGTGACCGAGTTTCTTGACATCCAGAAGAGCGCAATAGCTTTCAATGACACCGGCTTCTTCCAGGGCCCGGACCCGGCGCAAGCAAGGCGGCGCTGAAATGCCGACACGGCGCGCCAGTTCCACATTGGTCATGCGCCCGTTGCTCTGTAATTCTCTCAGGATATTCCAGTCGGTCTTATCTAGCTGAACCTGCACACTTTCCTCATTGCCGATAGATCCTGCCTCATTGGCGATAGATCCTGACCTAATATCGGGTTGGACCTGCACAAAAAACCGACACAGAAGGCCACGCCTCAATCACTGGTCGCGCTTCGCACCGATCTACCGCACCCATCTGCATCGTCTCGGCATCTGCCGTGTCGATGGGTATCATTTGCAAAGGCGCGGAATTGAATATTCTCACGCGGGCACGGTAATAAAATTATCAGATCCTGATATTTTTGGGAAGGTAATTCAATCAAACAATGCCAATAATTTCGCCATAACTAATCCTGTAAGCTCTCCAAGTTTGCACCTTCAAACCGGTAAACGCAGCTCAATCTATTGATTTTACCGGCCATTTGCTTTTTACCTAGGTCTCATCATTGCCGATTACCGATAAGGGAAACATACCGGTCGATGCCGCCTCCAGAAAAATCGGATCCTAAGGGCTGTTCCGCATGGATCATTACCGATGGTCGCGCCGGAATGCAGACCCATTGCATCGGTATCGCCGAAAAACTCGGGCTCGTTTATGATCTCAAGGAGATCGAACTCCGAGGTTTCTGGAAATTTCTGGCGCCCTGGGGACCAGCCCCCTTCTCCGACAAACTCGGCCATGCTTCCGGCCAGTTCCCAAAACCGTGGCCGGACTTTGCCATCGCTTCCGGACGCCGGGCGGTGCCCTATATCCGGTCGATCCGCAAGTTATCCGAGGGCAAGACTTTTACCATCATTCTGCAGGATCCGCGTTCCGGCGCTGGTTCCGCGGATCTTATCTGGGTTCCCGTTCATGATCGCCTCAGAGGCCACAACGTCGTAACGACCCTGACCGCACCTCACAAATTCTCCCCCGACTATCTAGCCGAATTGCGCAAATCCGTTCCGGCTTCCATTGACGCGCTCCCGCATCCCCGGGTCGCCGTGATTATTGGCGGACAAAGCGCCAGCCATAATTATGATGCAAGCACGGGACGGCGGTTGGCCGGGGCACTGAAATCCATCGGTGGCCTGGGGGCATCGCTCATGATCACAACCTCCCGGCGCACACCGCCCGCGGTTATCGAAGAGGTCAAAAGAGAGACGGCAGGTTTTCCCGGGATATTTTTTGACGGAACCGGTAAAAACCCTTATGGGGATTTCCTCGCCCATGCGGACACACTTGTGGTTACCGGCGATTCCGTCAACATGACGGGCGAGGCTTGCGCCACGGGGCGTCCGGTCTATGTCTTTCACCCCGAAGGCGGTTCAAAAAAGTTTGACCGCTTCCATCAGGCCCTGGAGAAAGCCGGTATAACCCGCAGATTGCCCGATAATCCTGACGTACTGACGGAATGGACCTATGAACCTGTGGATGCCGCCGCGATTATCGCTGAAAAAATCATTGAATTCTGGAGAAAACATCAGAAATGAATGCGGATTTGCAAATTATTCATTGCAACATCCCGTGACAAACGGCTGCCAGCCTCTTGTCAGCACAGCAACATCCCCTTAACTAGGAGGGTCCTGAAATCATAAATGCGGTTCGGTAAACCGCACCCTATCAATATCTTAAATTCTATTTTTCGAAAAACAGCAGAAGAACACAAAGGTCTAGATAAAATGTCCGTTCGACATCACAACGTTATCATCCTCGGATCCGGTCCCGCTGGATACACCGCCGCAATTTATGCCTCTCGCGCCATGCTCAATCCGGTTCTGATTCAGGGTATACAGCCAGGCGGGCAGCTGACCATTACGACGGATGTCGAGAATTATCCGGGCTTTGCGGACGTCATCCAGGGACCGTGGCTGATGGAACAGATGCAGGGACAGGCCGAGCATGTCGGATGCGAAATGGTGTCCGACCATATCAAGAGCGTGGATCTCTCAAAACGACCGTTCCAACTGATCGGGGACTCGGACCAGGAATATAGCTGCGACGTGCTGATTATATCCACCGGCGCCCAGGCCAAGTGGCTGGACCTACCCAGTGAAGAGAAATTCAAGGGCTTCGGGGTTTCTGCATGTGCCACTTGTGACGGTTTTTTCTATCGCGACAAAGAAGTCCTGGTCATCGGTGGCGGCAATACCGCGGTCGAAGAAGCATTGTTTCTGACAAACTTCGCCTCGAAGGTAACACTGGTCCACCGCCGTGACGCGCTTCGCAGTGAAAAGATACTACAGGAACGCCTGCTGAAACACGACAAGATCGAAGTCATGTGGGACTCGGTCCTGGAGGAAGTCGTCGGAAGTTCCGATCCTCTCGGCGTCACCGGTGCGCGTTTGAAAAATGTAAAGACCGGCGAAATCACCGAAAAGAATGTCGATGGTATTTTCGTCGCCATCGGACATGCTCCATCAACGGAACTGTTCGTTGGACAGGTGGACATGAAACCCAACGGCTATATCATTACAAAACCGGACTCCACCGCCACAAATGTTCCCGGCGTATTTGCCGCAGGTGATGTGACCGACGATATCTATCGTCAGGCCGTTACCGCTGCCGGAATGGGGTGCATGGCAGCGCTGGAAGCCGAAAAATATCTGGCTGAACTCGAACAGATGACCGACGCGGCTGAATAAGCCGCTCTTGACTGCCGCCCGGTTTTTGTTCATCAGCTCTCTTGAAGACGTAAACTGTAAGGCAATTTTCCAGATGGACTGGGATAAGCTCAGAATATTTCACTCCGCCGCTGAAGCGGGAAGTTTCACCCATGCCGGTGAAGTGCTGGGCATGAGCCAGTCGGCTGTCAGCCGCCAGGTCAGTTCTCTTGAGAAAGACCTCAAGGTCCCCCTGTTTCACCGCCATGCCAGAGGTCTGATCCTGACCGAGCAGGGAGAAGTGCTCTATCGCACCGCGCACGATGTCTTCAACAGACTTGAAACCGCAAAGACCATGCTCGCCGACTCCAAGGAAAAGCCGTTCGGCGATCTGCGGGTGACGACAACGGTGGGACTTGGATCTTCCTGGCTAACACCGCGCATAAAAGACTTCATCGAGCTTTATCCGGATATCAACCTGGAACTCTTGCTCAGCGATTCTGAATTGAACCTGTCGATGCGCGAAGCGGATGTGGCGATCTGGTTTCGCGAACCCAGCCAGCCGGATCTCATCCGGCGGCCACTGTTTACGGTTCACTTTCATGTCTACGCCGACAGCAGCTATATTCGGCGCCATGGGTCACCCCGTAATCTGTCGGAGCTGGCTGAGCACGATATCATCACCTATGGCAGCAATGCGCCGGATCCGATCCGCGGGGTGAACTGGCTGGAAAGCGTGGCCCCGGAAGGTAAAATTCGAGAAAAACCGCCATTCCGCGTGTCCAACCTGTATGCCATGAAACAGGCGGTACGCTCAGGCATTGGTATTGCTGTCCTGCCGGATTACATGATGGGGGAATATGACGACCTTGTTCCGGTCCTCAAAGACACCGAAGTACCCTCCCTGCCTTGCTATTTCGTCTACCCGGAAGAGCTGCGAAATTCGAAGAGGGTGAATGTCTTCCGAGACTTTATCGTCGCCCGGGCCAAACAATGGTCGTTTTGAACTAATCGGTTTGCTTGCTATGCGCTCAGCGCATAGCTGATATGCAGTCACCGCTCTTGCTGAAAACGGGTCCACACCGCATATTAATAACACAACGAAGGCATTTCCTCCCTCCCTTATGCCTTCTGAGGTCAAGTTATTGACCAGTGAGCATTCGACGGAATGCGAACTAATGGACTATCGCCGGATCTTCGGATCCGGCGATTTTTTTTGTTCTCGCCGGTCCCTGCACTTTCATCGGTCAATTTAGTTTTGGTTAACGGGACTGAGCTACTCTAATTTCATAATTATAAATTTATAGAATTCATTGATTAGTTAAGGGCCGATAATGCCGAGGGAACTCAGACTTATCATATTTGACTTTTTTGAAATTCGAGAAGCCTTGAACAAGGCAAACTTGAAGCTGGAATCCCACCAACTCCCCGAAGGTCAGATCACCCGCGCCCACATGGCGACCGCCAGCGCCGACGTTTTATCCCTGATGATCAAGACGCCCGAATTTGAAACTCCGATCACCAAGGATCTGCCCAAAAAGCTTGTGAAACAGAGCCTAGTCGAATTCTGTCAGCTGGCCGGAATCGATTTGCCTGACCGGTATGCCAAGAATGTTAAAGTTGCCAACGGCAAGGTTTGTCTCGAAGTAATGGGATCCTGATTTTTTGACCGCAGACGGTCACACTTGCTGCGATTCCCTCAATACCGCCAGCAAAAATTTTCCACTCCATTCCTGAAGACTACATCCAGAGACGCTCGTCTTTCAGATCCTTATACAGATCGCTGACCCAAGGACCGTAGCCGTTGAACAGCTCCGTAGGAATCCGGTTATTGGTCCCAAGCACCCGTTCCGTGGCCTGGCTCCAGCGGGGGTGTCGCACTTCGGGATTGACGTTCGCCCAGAACCCATATTCCCGCGGCAGGATCGCTTCCCAGAAACTCTTGGGCCGGGTGCGCGTGAACTCGATTTTGACAATGGACTTGATGGATTTAAATCCATATTTCCAGGGCAGATGCAATCGGAACGGCGCACCCATCTGCTTGGGCAGGGGTTTTCCGTAAGCGCCTGTAACAAACAAGGCCAAATCATTTCTCGCCTCCGCCATGGTCATACCCTCGACGTAAGGCCAGGGAAGTGAAGACTGAAACAGGCTGGGTCTCTGCCCGGTCGCGACTTCCGGATTGAAAAATGTTTCCATGCGAATGTACTTGGCACTGGAGAGCGGCTTGGCCAGGTCGATAAACTTGCGCACGGGAAATCCCGTCCATGGCACTGTCATGGACCAGGCCTCGACACACCGATGGCGATAAATTCTTTCTTCAAGGGGAATTTTTCGGATCAGATCGTCAATCCCGATCGTAAAAGGTTTTTCCACCTCTCCGGCTATCTGTATTTCCCAGGGGCGGGTGATGAGTCTTTGAGCGTCCTTGTAAATGCCCTTGTGGGCACCGAATTCGTAAAAATTATTATAAGTCAGATTGAAGCGCATTGCAGTAACGGGCCGACCGGCCTCATAGGTCGTATTTTTTTTTGCCGGATAGAGGTCGAGGGTCGGATCCGCAGCAGCCTGGGCAGCACCCAGTCCAATGGCATTGGTAGCGGTCAACGCACCAGCACCGGCCAGCAATGTTCTCCGGTTTAATGCGATGGCTTCCGGAGTGACGCGTGCTTCCGGTATTTCCCAGCCTTTATGTGACCTGACGTACATGGCAGTCTCCCGCAGTTTCAATAGCGGATATCCTACTACCGAAACCGAAATTTCGTTAAATCAACTTTTGGAGAATAGGAAAACTGCGCTGTAGTCCCTGCTTTCAAAGTCTTGATCTCAAATGGCGTATTCGTCAGATGGATCGGAACTCAAACATTTGGTTCTATTCCTGACGTTTCAATCCCGCCAGATCCTCAAGAATGGCACAAACCGAGGCGGTATCGCTGTTTTCCAGTCCTTTGTGCAGAGCCGCACGATAGAATGAAGAGGTCGCGGAAAAAAGTGGTGTCGGACACTTAATCTTCTCCGCATAGGCGGCAATAATTTTCATGTCCTTGTCCTGAATGGTCATGGCTGCACTGACATTTGAATCATAATCATTCTCGACCATCATCGGTCCGCGCATTTCAAACATGCGCGAGGTCCCCGCCCCCTTTGTGAGCACATCATAGAGCATTTGCGGTTCAAGCCCGGCCTTCATGCCAAAAACCATGGCTTCGGCCGCCGAGACATTGTGAATGGCCACGAGAATATTGGCAGCAAATTTCATCTTGCTGCCATCACCAAAGGCGCCGATATAGCGGACCTCGCGATTGAACCCCTCCAACACCGGCCGGACTGTTTCAAAAGCCTGCTGATCTCCGCTACCCAGGAGAACGAGATCACCGTTTGCAGCCTGGGCGCCGGTGCCGCTAACCGGACAATCCAGGAGCGTGATATTTTTCGCCTCCAGCGCTTTAAATGCGGCCATCTTGTCATCGATGGTCAGGGTACAGGCATCGACGACGATCAAATTCTCATTTTCTACGCCGGCCAGCCCGTCATTGCCGGTCATAACCCCATGAAAGGCTTCAGGCGAGGGAAGTGACGTGATGACCACATCTGCTTTGCGGCCCACATCGGCGGGTGAGTTCGCAGGTTTCAGTCCCTTCTGTTCCAGCTCCGCCAGCTTCTGTGCGTCAATATCATAACCGACAACTTCGAACCCGTTTTTCATGAGGTTCACGGCAAAGGCCGACCCCATAACTCCCAAGCCAACCTGCCCTACAGTGCGTTTCATTGTTATTCCCCTGAATTATTTGTGAATTCATACATTTTTGACGGCCAAGCATATCGCAGTACATTGATTGCAAGGTATTGATTTTGCGCATGAAATTTAAACCATGACCTCCCGCAACCTGGCTGTGCGTATTGTCCCTCCGCACGATTTTCGGAATTCTTTAAAGACTTGTTCAATTTCACCTCTTAATCATGCCATATTATAACTATATTAAGCATAATGTTTCAGGCTGTAATGGACTTAGTG
>JANQOC010000697.1 GCA_028279265.1 Hyphomicrobiales bacterium | reverse complement strand
TCTCCGGCCCGAACCTCAAAGGATATGTCATTCAGGGCCGGCTGATCAGGACGCGTCGGATAGGCAAAATGTACGTTTTCAAAAGCGACATTCCCATGAAAGGGTGTCGACAGGGGTCGTGGATTTTCAGGTGAACTTATTTGGGATTTGACCGCGAGAAGCTCGGTGATTCTTTCGGTTGCGCCTGCAGCCTGTTGTATTTCCCCCCAGACCTCGCTCAAGGTGCCCAGTGAACTGCCCGCAAGTACCGCATAGAGGACAAACTGCCCGAGCCGGCCACCGGTCATCGTCCCGGCATGAACATCCTGCGCGCCTACCCACAGAATCACAACAATCGTCGCAAAAATGAGAAAGATCGCCATGGCTGTGAGCCCGGCCCGTGCACGGGTTCTCTGCCGGGCGGACAAAAAAGCCAGCTCCACGGAACCGGAGAACCGGGAATTCACTTCGGGTTCATTTGTATAGGCCTGGAGGGTTCGCACCGAAGTGAGCATTTCACTCGCATAGGCGGAGGCTTCCGCCAGATCATCCTGCGCCCGACGGGTTAATCTGCGTACCATTCGCCCATAGCCGATGATCGGTAAAATGATCAGCGGTATGGCGACGAGGACGAGGGCGGAAAGCTGAGGGCTCGTGATGATCATCATGATCACGCCGCCAATCAGCATAACGAGATTTCTTAGCGCCTGAGATACGGCGCTGCCGACGGCGGTTTTTATCTGTGTCGTATCCGCTGTCAGACGCGACATGACTTCGCCGGACCGGGTGAATTCAAAAAATTCCGGTGACAGGCGGCTGACGTGAGCGAAGACATCAGCCCTCAGGTCAGCAACAACGCGTTCTCCCAACCAAGTTACGAAGTAGAAGCGCGCGGCACTTGCAACGGCGAGAACCAGCCCGATGGAAATCATCACCATAAAGTATTGATCGATGAATGTGGTCGTCTGGGATGAAAATCCCTGATCGATCATGCGCCGTACGCCGAGGGGAAGCACCAGCATGGCCGCAGCAGCAATGAACAGGGCGACAAGGGCCGCGCTTAGTTTGTACCGGTAACGCAGCAAGTAAGGCCACAACGTCGTCAGCGCTTTCAGGGATTTCTTATCTTTCCGCTTTGAAGCATCCTCTGCTTCAGCAGGCGTTTCTCGCTGGTCGCTGGATTCGATCTTACTTTCCGACTCTTCTATCTTACTTGACAACTCTGATCTCACGGATTGCTTATATTCCGGGCTTTTATCCAATTCGACCGTTATATATGTCAATAGCTCATCGCCGAAGCCCGGAAGTCAAATTAATTTGCTTCAAATAATTGAGTGGCCCTTGTTAATCTCTTCGACATCATGTATAGCACAGGCGTTTAAAACCGGGATTTGGCCAGAATTTGGCTGCGGGTTATGAGTCTCGTAAATCCCTGTTAGCTGTGATCTCAGATATCCTCACCCATCGTGAGCCGCGAGAATTAAGTATGAAAAAAGATATACATCCTGACTATCATAAAATCACCGTTGTTATGACCGATGGCACTGAGTTCGAAACTTATTCGACTTACGGGTCCGAGGGTGATCAGCTCAAGCTGGATATCGACACGAAAACACACCCGGCCTGGACCGGCGGCGGCCAGCATTTGACAGACCGTGGCGGCCGGATCTCCAAGTTTAAGAAGAAATACGAAGGCTTTCTCGGTTCCTAGGCAAGCCTCTGTTTCTGACCTGTTCAGAAGACAATTTCATTCCGTTCCGATGACCATGTCCGGTTAAAACGCCGTCTTGGAGTCGCGGCACTTTTTGCTTGTGGCTGGCTAATTACCCAAAAAGATCCGATGCCACGCGAGATCGCGCGAGCCGAACATCCTAACAAAGATAAATTGAAATCTAGCAGAAACCTATTGCGCTTCGAATGCGGACCGTAACTGTTCCATCGGGCCATTAACCGGCGACATGGGAACGTGGATCGTCTCTCTGCGCTCCGCCTGGATCAGTTTATCAAGCATGATGATGCGGTCATAAAGCCGGAAACTCGAATGAACGAGTTGCTTGAGCTCTTCAGGCAGTTCATCAAAATGCTTGGTATGACCCGTTCTTCCGATGGCACGAAGTTTTACGCGATTTTTTTCCTGGAAGGCTTCTTCTGCAGACATTTCGCCTTCGTTTACAGCCCTTCTCACGAGGAGCCAAGATGCGAGCTGCATGAGTCGCGTCGTCAGACGCATACTTTCGGTGGCATAGGCAAGGGAGACGTGTCCGGAAAGTTCCCTGGATTCGTCACGGCCCTGTCCATCAAGATAGGCAGCCGTATCTTCGACCAGGGCCATCCCCTCTCGAAACAAGGATTTGAATTGTTCGGATTGAATATACTTTTGGCCAAAAGCAATCGTATTGGATCCCGCACTATCCGATTGGCCTCTACTCTTCTCGCCTATCATCGCACTCTCACTTTACGCTACAAACTACAAAGTCCGCCATTGTCAGTTTACCATAATACGAATCATAAGACCCGAATTTGTCACCATCATGGTTAACAATGAAATCTTAAGAGTAAATGACCGTATCAATATGAATTGCTGTGGGCAAAAAAAATGAGCCGCTGATTGCGGCTCAGAAAGTTAACAGGGAGGCGTCAAACAGAGTGGACAGTATCCACTCAATATCCAGATGACTGGATATAACGAATGTATAAGAAGTTTGCTTAATAATTGGTTAAGCGGAACGGCAAAAAAATTTCTAGGAGCCAATAATCATCATGAATTCGTTCCCGGAAGCGTGTAATCAAATCCGGATTTATTCAATGTCAGAACGCATTTATTGAAATTGACTCAGTTCGTTTTGAATATCGAATTCGCGGCATCCAATGAATTCTTTTTCTGCTCCAGAATCTGAGAAATTCTTACAATTTCTTCTTGCAGGCTTGTTGTAAGTTCTGAAAGTTCGTCTACGGAATAATTCGACAAATCCATCCCAATTTCAAACGTCGGTCGTTTTCTCGGTTCATTTTCTTCGATTTCCATGTATATCTCTCGTCCTCTAATCCCGTGGAATCTCAATTTCTCCCAGGCGGCAAACTCCCTTGTCCAAATAATACAGGTGGCCATGTATGGGCATGAAATTTCGGTATAATGACTTCACAAATTCCCAATTTTGCGGGAGAATTCTAGTCTCCAGAATTCACGGAAACAATAAATAATACACTGTCCATAGAAGGCAGGTGCTGGGGAGCCGTTTTTGCGGGGGTGCAGTAAACTTTGACGGATTGGTATCAAGCAATCGTTGACACCCATGCTGACAAGCAGGGATCGGCGGAACTTGCCATGCAGGTGGCATCTGTGCTGATGCGTTCGGGACTGATCGATCCTCTGGATGATGTCGTTGATTTCACACGCAAGTCCGTGTCCAGCTTCGCTCCCGGGCCTCGATTTGCGGAATTTTTCGACCACAAAACCGGTACGGAAAATCTCGAAATCCACGCCGATGGCTGGGTCAGCGATTATGGAATAGTCGGACTGGAAATGGCCGCCTGCCCCGTTTGCGGAACAGAGATCTCAATCCAGAATGTTCAGGAACTGGAATTAATTAAGGCGGAATTGGTGAGAGCGAGCCATCAATTCCTGAAAACGGGCGACGATGTCCTGCTTCCCTGCCCTATCTGCACCGGGGAGAATTTGATCAAATACTGGCAGACCGAGCCTCATCTCGGTTTTTGCCAACTGGCTTTCGTATTCTGGAACTGGCCGCCGGTGCAGGAATGCCGTTACGACCTCGTTCGGTTCCTGGGCGAGACCTTGAAACATAACATTGTTTTTACTTACGGCCGACTTTAGTCTGGTTTCCAGGAACAAATTTGATTCCGGACACCAGATTGCACATTGCAATGCCCCGGGTTAGACCGTATATAAATACCATCTCCTGACAATTTTTTTGAATTCTCCGTTCAATAAAAATGATCGAAGAACAGAGGTATATGCGATGACCGGAACCCCATTAATGCCCAAAGCGACCGCCGTTTGGCTGGTGGACAATACAGCTCTGACATTTGAACAGATTGCTGAGTTTTGCGGTTTGCATGTACTTGAAGTCAAAGGCATCGCAGATGGCGATGTTGCCCAGGGAATTCGCGGGAAAGACCCTATTGCTTCGGGAGAATTGACCCGGGAAGAAATCAAGCGAGCGCAAGCGGACTCCGATTTTCGCCTGACCCTGCACGAGTCGAAGATTGATATACCCGAGGTTAAATCCAAGAAGGGACCAAAATATACACCGGTCTCGCGGCGACAAGATCGTCCTAATGCCATCCTCTGGCTGCTGCGCAACCATCCGGAACTCAAGGACTCACAAGTCATGCGTCTCGTCGGCACGACGAAGCCAACAATCCAGTCTATCCGTGAGCGCACACACTGGAATTCGGCAAATTTGCAACCTGCCGACCCGGTCACCTTGGGGTTATGCACCCAAACGGACCTGGATAAACAGGTTGTTCGGGCAGCCAAACGCGTTGAACGCGAGATGAAAGCCGCGGAAAAAGAAAAAGGTGCTGTTGAAACCTTGCTCCCGGCGTCGGAAACGGTGGAACCCGCCATGGATAATGCGACGATCGGCAGCCCGTTGTCCGGTGACCTTCCCGGCCAAGCCGACCAGGCTGTTGAACAGGTCGAGGAAACCAAGGAAGAAGAACTGGATGCGGATGCGGTGTTTGCTAATCTGGGGGGAGCGCAAACCACGTCGGAAGAAAAAACCGACTAGGGGGAAAGACCTGTCCTCGGGACAATGCCGAGCCACAGCACCTTCGACACGCCGAACTCTTTGTCAGTTAAATTTTTGTTCACAATTGACCAAGTGGGAACCTTTTGAGTTCGAGCTTATCCCCGCCCGTCGAACAACCGTTAAATTGAATTGACCGAACGCGGATCCGCTATTGGCGACAATGGCGGGTCAGCGAGTTGCGGCTTATTCAATTTGCGCGGTTTCCATGATCAATCAGATGTTTATTCGGTCCGATGTCTATGGTCCGATTCTGGATCTCGATAATACGAGACACGTGACCCGTTTTTATTCCAGAGTCCGGGGCGGCTACTATTCAAACAACCCGAACGCCAACGGTATCAGCAAATCGGTACGCACAAATAATCCCGGTGCCTTGAATTATTCAAACTGGCAGAAACGGATCAGGGACTTTGCGGGTACCATGCCCGCCGATAATCAGGGGAATCGAACAACCATTTTTGCGACTCCTGAAAGCGGTGTCGCCGCCTGGTTGCACCTCATCAAACACCGCTACAAATTCGGACACTCAGGTGAATTAAAAATACTGGAACTGGCGCGCCGCTATGCCGGAGGTCACAACGTTAGCGAAAGGCTTGTGGACAATTATCTTCGTGGGTGGTCGCGCTGGTCCAAGGGATATTTTAAAGAGCCGTCACGGGTGCGTTTCGACGATTCCCGCCGACTTCTTTTGCTGGCCAAAGCCATGTTTGCCCACGAAGCCGGTCACGTCTCGCCTTTGAGCGACAGACAGATTTTATTTGGAATCAGCAACCATAAATTCCTGTTCAGCGGCGCATCCGATAGTCGCCGAGAGAGCAAAATCACTCCTCTTCTTCCATGACCCCGTTCAGGATGCGCCGACCGCCGTCGACGAATATGGTCTCACCGGTAATAAAGCTGGCATGGTCACCGGCAAGGAACAAAGCGGTTGCGGCGATTTCCGACGGTTCTGCCAACCGCCCCATGGGTGTGCTTCGAATGAAATTCTCTTTCTCCGCCTGGTTGCGGGCGAAATAATCCATCGAAGAAATATTGACCCCGCCAACACCGATGGCATTGATCCGAATGCCATAGGGAGCGAGGGATATCGCCATGGACCGGGTCAGCTGTTCGACTGCCCCTTTTGACGATGCATAGGCGACATGATCGGCGGAGCCGAATTGGGCATTCTGTGAGGAAAGATTAATGATCGTGCCCGCAGCCCTGCCTTCGTCCAGCTGTTTGACCATGCGTTGGGCCACAGCCTGGGATACAAGGAAAACGCCCTTGAAATTCACGTTCATGATTTTTTCAAGTTCCTCTTCCGATAATTCCAGGAAAGGAACATCATCGACGAGCCGGGCGGCGTTGATGAGGACATCAATGCCGCCAAAGGCGTCCATGGTCAGGGCCAGCAGATTGCGGACGTCCAGTCGTTCCGCCACGTTGCAGGAGATAAACCGTACATGCTCGCTATTGTTCGCCAACTCTGAAGAAACGCGTTCTCCAAGCTCTTCATTAACGTCAGCCAAGACGACGCTTGCGCCTTCCGCCACAAATCTCTCGGCGCAAGCGAGACCGATACCCTGGGCGGCTCCTGTAATGATGACGACCTTGCCTTTGACGGACATGGCATCTTCCTCCGTGTTGCGGATATTACAGTGTGCCCGTTACTTGGCAAGTCCGCGAACACTCATCGCGTCCTTAATTTCATTAAGTATCTCGGGATCATCGATTGTCGCCGGCATTTTATAAGTCTCGCCATCGGCGATTTTACGCATGGTGCCCCTGAGAATTTTGCCGGACCGTGTTTTTGGCAATCTTGGAACAGTGATGGCAATTTTGAATGCGGCAACCGGTCCGATGGAGTCTCGCACCATTTGAACGACTTCGCCTTCAATTTCCGTGGGCTCCCTGTTGACACCCGAATTCAGAACGATGAACCCGGCCGGGACCTGGCCTTTGAGTTGATCGGCAATTCCAATGACCGCACATTCGGCAATATCGGTATGCCCCGCCACCACCTCTTCCATGCCCCCGGTTGACAGCCTGTGTCCCGCGACATTGATGATGTCATCGGTGCGAGACATGATGAAAACATAGCCGTTTTCATCCATATAACCGGCATCGGCGGTTTTGTAATATCCCGGATATTCCTCGAGGTAGCTTTCACGGAAGCGCTCGTCATCATTCCAGAGTGTCGGTAGACAAGAAGGCGGCAGTGGTAATTTTACGGATATAGCGCCTGTTTCCCCGCGGGGAACTTCGACACAGGAATCATCAAGTATCTGGATATCATATCCGGGCATGGCAACAGTCGAGGACCCGTGTTGAACCGGCAGCGGTTCAATTCCCGCCGGATTACCAGCTATTGTCCAGCCTGTTTCGGTTTGCCACCAGTGATCATAAACGGGGACTTTCAATTTATCTTCCGCCCATTTGAGGGTATCGGGGTCGGCGCGTTCGCCCGCCAGAAACAGTGTGCGGAAGCCGGAGAGATCATAGTTCCCCATTAACTCCCCCTCGGGATCTTCTTTGCGGATCGCCCGGAATGCCGTCGGTGCCGTGAACAGGGCGGCAACTTTGTGCTCTGAAATAACACGCCAGAAGACGCCGGCATCAGGGGTGCCCACCGGCTTGCCTTCAAATATGATCGTTGTATTGCCTGTAAGTAGAGGGGCATAGACGATGTAGGAATGTCCAACGACCCAGCCGACATCGGAGGCTGCCCAGAAAACTTCTCCCGGATTGACGTCGTAAATATTTTTCATCGTCCAGTGCAGGGCAACCATATGGCCACCATTGTCACGCAGCACGCCTTTCGGCTGTCCCGTTGTACCTGACGTATAGAGAATGTAGAGCGGGTCCGTAGCGAGGACCGGCACACAGTCCGCTTTTTCTCCGGACTGGCGCTGTTCGTTGACCAGATCCACCCAGTCGTAATCGCGCCCGCTGATGAGTTCCGCTTTTACTTCCTGCCGTTGATAAACGACACAGTATTGCGGCTTGTGGCTGGATAATTCAATGGCTTCATCAAGCAGGGGTTTGTAGGCAATAACGCGTCCCGGCTCGATACCACAGGAGGCGGTGACAATCATTTTCGGGGTCGCATCATCGATACGTGTCGCCAGTTCATTGGGGGCGAAGCCGCCGAAAACCACGGAATGAATGGCGCCGATGCGGGCACAGGCAAGCATGGCAATAACCGCCTGGGGAATTGCCGGCATGTAAATTATGACGCGATCCCCTTTTTCAATGCCGCCTTCTCTTAGAACCGCGGCAAACGTCGCCACTTCATCGAGGAGTTCCTGATAGGTAAAAGATTGTTTGTTGCCGGTAATCGGACTGTCATAAATCAGAGCCGTCTGATCGGCCCGGCCATTCGCCACATGACGGTCCAGGCAGTTATAACAGGTGTTACAAAGAGCCCCCGGGAACCAGCGCCCATATTGATCCGCGTACGGGTCGAAGACCTTGTCCCAAAGCCGGTACCAGTCAATGCTCTTCGCCGCTTCCGCCCAAAACGCCTCAGGTGCTTCTTTCCAGCCGTTGTAAACTTCTTGGTAACGCATTTTTCCGATCTTCCTCTTCAAGGCTCTCACTCGGGGCCAATGAAATTTATCCTTATAATCAACATCCTAAAGGGATATTGCAAGTTAACTGATAGTCTACATAACGATGGATCGGCTCACGGCCAGCGACACATGCGTGGGGTTCCAATTTACAGATTTTAAACGACACTAGGCTATGCTGAACACCTTGAAACGTTATTGTGTATCAGGGTGGCGGTCTCCTAAATTCTTGTAATTCATGACTATTCTGGATTATGGGCCTAGGTATTGCCTTGCGGTGAGTTCATGAGCAATTCGTCAGTCTTTAAAGCCAGGTTCCCTTCGCTCACACATAGCTTCAAGGAATTCACGCAAAAAAGGTTTATTGCCGAACTGAAGATCAGCCTCAAGGCGCATGGCTTGATCCTGTTCATCGCCATCGGATATTTTTTAGCCGCGCATCTAACAGTCCTGCCTCTGGCCGGCCATGAGAGCGCCGTTACCGCCGACATCATGGACATTTTCAAGATGTTGCTGCTTATGGTGGTTCCGGTTATCTTTCTGTCGGTTCTGGTCAACCGGTTTCTTTATCTCGCAATTCACGTGCGACCGGAGTCACCCACCAAAGCGCTGTACCATGAACTGAAAGATTACTTCAGCAACCGTCGCCGATTGTTGAACGCTATTCCCATGACTCTGGCCATGGTGCTCTTCATTACGGCCTATGTTGGCATTAAAGCCGCCATTCCGGCTTTAAATCCGTTCAGCTGGGACCTGACCTTTGATGACTGGGATCGCATTTTGCATTTCGGCACGCGTCCCTGGGAGTGGCTGCAACCGGTTCTCGGATATAAGTTCGTCACCTTCATCATCAATGTCGGCTACAATCTATGGTTCATGGTCATGTGGATGGTCTGGTGTTTCCTGGCCTTTTCGAAAAATCCGACACGACTGCGACTGCAATTTTTCCTGTCCTTCATGATCGTATGGCTTATCGGCGGCAGTGTTCTCGCTGTCGCATTTTCATCCGCCGGACCGGTCTATTTCGAAGAGCTCGGTTTGCTTCCGGATCCCTATGCACCTCTGATGAATTATCTATATGAGGTCAACGAAGTCTTTCCGGTCTGGGCTCTGGCAACCCAGGAATTGCTGTGGGATGGCTATCTGGGGAAACAAACAACGGTTGTCGGCATCTCGGCAATGCCCAGCATGCACAATGCCACGGCGGTCCTTCTCGCCCTTGTGGGCTGGAAAATATCCCGTCCTATTGGCATTGGACTGACCGCATTTGCCGTTCTCATCCTTCTGGGATCGGTCCATCTCGGATGGCACTACGCGATCGATGGATATTTTGCCCTGGTCCTGGCGCTTGCAAGTTGGTGGATATCCGGTTTGATTTCCGGTTGGTGGGTAAAAACAAACTGGCACCAGCACCATGAGCGGCAAATCGAAGAGCTTGGCTCAAGCGAAGTCCAAACTTCATAGCTCATCGTCTCAAACCGCGTTCCGACACATTGCCGTCCGTTTCTCTATTTGCGTCCTCGAGGACATTTGGTTAGCCTAACACAGTTATCAATCTAACCCTGATGTTAATCTAACCCTGAGTTACCGATGGATGCCTTTGATGTAAATCTGGAAAAAAACAGAGCCAACTTTCAATCTCTCAGTCCCTTGAGTTTTCTTGAACGTTGCGCCCGCGCCTATCCCGGACACCCCGCCGTTATTCACGGCAAGCAGTCGCTCTCTTACGCGGATTTCTACAATCGTTGCAGAAAACTTGCGTCCGTACTGAGCCGAATGGGGATTGGCGAAAAGGATACTGTCTCGGTAATGCTTTCCAATACGCCACCCATGCTCGAATGCCATTACGGGGTTCCGATGATTGGCGCCGTCCTGCATTCGATTAACACACGTCTCGACGCCGCAAATATCGCCTTTCAATTGGACCACGCTGAAACCAAAGTCGTCATCGTCGATCGCGAATTCTCGAAAACAATGAAGGAAGTACTGGCCCAGTGCAACGTCGAGCCCTACGTCATTGACTATGATGACCCGGAATTCGATGTCGAAGGAGAACGTATTGGCTCCATTGAATATGAAGAATTCATAAAACCAGGCGACGAAACTTTTTCATGGCAGCTTCCCCAGGACGAATGGAATTCGATTTCGCTTAATTATACTTCGGGAACAACGGGCAATCCCAAGGGTGTGGTCTATCACCACCGGGGGGCTTATCTCATGGGATATTCGAATATGGTCGCCGGTGAGATGCCAAAACACGCGACCTATTTGTGGACACTCCCCATGTTTCACTGCAATGGCTGGTGTTTTCCCTGGACGGTTTCGGTCGTCGGCGGCACGCATGTCTGCCTGAGATGGGTTCGGGCGCAAGCTATTTTTGACGCCATCGCAGAACATAACGTGACCCATATGTGCGGTGCGCCCATTGTCATGGCGACACTGATAAACGCACCGGAGAACGAAAAACGACCCCTGCCGTCAAGGGTCAAATTCATTACTGCGGCAGCGCCGCCCCCGGAGTCGGTACTGGCACAAATGGCTGACGCGGGATTTGACGTGACCCATGTTTACGGCCTCACCGAAACTTATGGACCGGCTGTCGTCAACGAATGGAACCGGGACTGGGATGGGCTTTCGGCCGACGACAAAGCTCAGAAACAGGCCCGCCAGGGAATTCGTTATGCCGCCCTGGAAGATCTCACTGTCCTTGACCCGGAAACCATGTCGGTTGTCCCCGCAGACGGCGAAACTCTCGGCGAGGTGATGTTCCGGGGCAATATCGTCATGAAGGGTTACCTGAAAAATGAACAGGAAACGTCAAACTCATTCAGTGGCGGCTGGTTTCATTCCGGCGATCTAGGCGTTATCCATCCCGACGGCTACATCCAGCTCAAAGATCGATCGAAGGATATTATAATTTCCGGGGGTGAAAACATTTCCTCGATTGAGGTCGAGGATACAATCTACAAGCATCCGCAAGTGATGGCGGTTGCCGTGGTCGCGAAACCTGATGACAAATGGGGAGAGGTTCCCATCGCCTATGTGGAGCTGAAATCGGACGCCAGTCTTCAGGCGGAAGATATCATTGAGTTTTGCCGAGAGAACTTGGCACGTTACAAATGTCCCCGTTATGTTGAATTTACGGAACTGCCGAAAACATCGACGGGAAAAATTCAGAAATACATTCTCCGCGACAAAGCAAAATCCGGATGACGAGTTCGGAAACGAATTATCTTTGAGGGAGTTCCAAAAAACTAACATTGGCCAAGCAAAACCGCTTGAATGCCTGTCAATCGTTTGGCAACAAAAGTCTGGTGTAGGGATCAAAAATCGGCTTATAGCAGCGAATGCTTTCCTGAATGAGGATCCCGTGCTCGGTTCCAGCCGCTTAAAAAACTCTAATTTTTAATTCTTAAACGGAATAAATCGTTTAAGGAGAATGGTCTGCCTGTAATTTAAAAATTTCGTCTTTGACTGCTAATTTCTTTCTCTTAAGTTCTGAAATCTTGAGAGTATCTGCATTTGGCTTTTGAATTTCCTGTTCAATCCTGCGATCGAGCTTCTGATGTTTTTCCGAGAGCTCCGCGAGATGTGAATTCACTGCCATTATCTCTCTCCTTTCGTTTTCCAACATGATAAGCACCTTTTATTCTGTCAGAACAACAACCTGTTGTCCAATTGGCACCGTTCAAATTGTTAAATTATTTGGAAATATTTAACTTATGGACTGACCGAGTCATTACTCACATCAGTGATGGCTAAGAGAGATATCCCAAAAAAACGAGATTTGTGGTACACTGAGAATCTGTACTCTCTTATCTGGATAAACCGGCAAACAGATTGGGGTCAAATCGATGGAGATTGATAATCAATCGAAACTTAGAAGCGAACTGGAAAAACTAAGGTTGGAACATTTGGACCTGGACCGCGCCATTGAAGCGCTGGAAGAATCGGGTCGGGCGGACCAGTTGCAATTGACCCGATTGAAGAAAAAGAAACTCGCCCTCAAAGACAAGATCACGAAAATCGAAGATCAGTTGTTTCCTGATATTATTGCCTAGCTGGACCACATTGCCTAGCGGGGCCCACGCTCTCGGGCCATACTTTCATCAGCCTCATCACGTTCGTTTTCAGGTAAGCTGAAAAAGCCATTACCCAATAGTCGAATACAAAACAACACTGTCTAACTGGAACTTTTCTGCAGATACATTTCCCTATCGGCACGGGCTAATACCCGGTCCGGGGTATCATTTTCGAGAAGTTGCGCAATACCCGTCGATACGGAGAGGTCGATTTCCACGTCGCGCGCGCGGAAGGGCGAGCGCGCGAATGTTCTTCGCAGTTTAGCAGCTTTGGCTTGTGCCGCATCCACGTCCGCATGGTGGAGAATTGCCGCAAATTCATCGCCACCGATCCGTCCCACGAGATCCGACTTGCGAAAATTGTCCGTCAGGCATTGCCCAACATATTTCAGGACATCATCGCCCATGGCATGACCATAGTGATCATTGATGGCCTTGAACCGATTGATATCGAAATACATCAGACAAATGCTGGTCCCGTAGCGCTTGACATAGGCAATGGTGCGTTCAAGCTCATTCACAAAACCACGTCGATTCAGAACCGGAACAAGAGGATCCTCATAGGCCAGGTTTTCAAGAAAGTTAATGCGGTTGCTGGCAACGGCAAGTTCATGTCGCAAATGTTCAAGCTCTTCCAGCAGTTCGACTATCTCTGTCGTAGAATGGGGCCCTCGCCTGCGATTGCCCCCCTTTGCCGTAGAAACCTGATCGCTTCGCGGGGGTCGTCTCTGACCCGTACGATCGCGGTTCGCATCGACATTCGAGCCGGGCAGGTCAGGATTTGCAGTCGATTTTCTATTAATTCGCATTGAAGACCTGCCGTTCAAAAAGTGATTGATCTTGCTGATCCAGACTGAGCACTGATTCTCGCCAAATTGCCATAGAATTCTCCGGAATGCGCAGATTTACCGGAGCACCTGGAACCTATGCTCTCATCCAGTTTTTAAGATATTCTAAAAACCATTGTGGACAGCAAAACCGAATTTGATCTCGTGCTTGTAAACTGTTGCATCACCTCTATAATCTGGTTTTCTCGCAATTAATTTTAGGAAAAGTGTGGGCACGGGATGACCCAAACAGCAAACGAAGTCGGACTCATAATGGGCAGCCAGTCAGACTGGTCGATCCTCATGCAGTCCGCGGAAATCCTGGAAGAATTGCAAATATCTTACGCATCGAACATTGTCTCCGCCCATCGAACCCCTGACCGGCTTTATGAATATGCAAAAACGGCCGAAGAGCGGGGCATCAAAGTTATAATTGCCGGTGCCGGTGGCGCCGCGCACCTTCCTGGCATGGTTGCGTCCCTGACGACACTTCCTGTCCTTGGTGTGCCGGTGAAAACCCGATCACTGTCCGGACTCGACAGCCTGTTGTCGATCGTCCAAATGCCTGCCGGAGTGCCCGTGGCAACACTGGCCATCGGCGAAGCCGGCGCCAAAAACGCGGCCCTTCTCGCCGCGGAAATCCTGGCACTGAGCGATCCTGATCTTGCCGGACGCCTGAAAGCCTGGCGCCAGTCGCAAACGGATCGTATTGCAGAAGTTCCTTCAGAGAATGACTAGCTTCCCTTTATCTCCAGGATCAATTGTCGGCATTCTCGGCGGTGGCCAGCTTGGCCGGATGCTGGCCATGGCCGCGGCCCAGATCGGCTTGCGCGCGCATATCTA
>JANQOC010000567.1 GCA_028279265.1 Hyphomicrobiales bacterium | reverse complement strand
AATCTCCAGAGCTATCTCGGTTCAAAACAATTGGATCGTATTCCGATTTCCTATCTCGTTTCGGGAAGCAATCCGGAGGAGGTCACGAAGATTGTCGAGAAGGGTCTGTCTGAGGGTTACCGGAGTTTCAAAGTGAAAGTCGGGCACAATCCGCATATGGATGTCGATAACATGGAGGCGGTCCTTTCGGCGGCGCCCGATTGTGTGGTCTGGCCCGACGCCAATCAGGGCTACAGTCTCGAAACAGCCCTGACAATGGCAAAAAAGTTCGAAGCCATGGGGATAGAGGTTTTTGAGCAACCCATTGCCATGACCAATGTCTACGGTCTAAAAAAATTATTGTCGGCAACGACGATGAATATCTGCCTTGATGAAGCCGCGATCGGCATTCCTTATCTGATTGAACTTGTACGGCGGGAGGCTGTGGAAGGCATCGCCGTGAAGCTCAACAAGGTTGCCGGTATTTATTATGCCCGCCAGATGTGCGATCTCGCCCGCAATGCGGGTTTCAAGGTGATCGGCAGCGGTTTAATGGATGCGCCGATTGGGTTTCAAGCTTCGGTCCAGCTATTCGCCGCCTATGGTATTGATTTCCCTGCCGATCTTAACGGACCGCAACATTTGGTCGATGACTATCTTGCGAAACCCTTGCCGAAAGACGGACAGGACGCCCTCGTCACTGAGCATCCCGGCATCGGTTATGAGATCGACGAAGACAAAGTGAAGGGAGAGCTCCGCCTCGATCTTTGAACCAGCCGGTCGGAATCGGAGATCGCGCTCCGCCGCTCTGATCCCTTGCCGATTCCTAGCCACCGGAAATGGCTGTCAGGATCGTCAATTGTCCATTGCGTGGGATGTTCGTTTCGAGTTGCGCTTTATATCCATCGACAAAAATATTGATATGCTTGCGGATCCGGTCGGGTTTTTCGCAAATCCGGTCCCGAATGCCTGGCCAGTTATTGTTGAGTTCGTTAATCGCTTCGTCCACAGTCGCGGCCTCAATTCTCAGATTTGCGGTTTCCATCCGAAAGAGCTGTACGAGCGCCGGTGCGAGATATACGGAGATCTCGTGTCCTGAAGATTTTTGATTCCTTTCGCTCATGGCCGATTTTTCCTAACTGTGTTATCAGGATTCGACACAAAGCGTCTCGACCGAGTAAATGGGCGGCAAATGCTCAGCGAGCTGCTGCCATTCCTCGCCTTCATCGACGCTGCCATAGAGACAGCCGGAACTCGACCCGAAATACACCCCCGCCGGGTCCAGCTGATCCGTTGCCATGGCTTGGCGGAGAACTCCGAAAAAGACATTTTCCTGAGGCAGGCCGGCGCGATACGCTTTCCAGTTCTTGCCGTAATCCATTGTTTTCCAGACGGCTGCTTTGCCGTCCGGCATGTAACGGCCGGCGATATCACCGTTCAGCGGTATCAGATAGAGTACCGCCGGTTCCGTTGGGTGAACAGCCGCCGGAAATCCGAAGGAAGATGGCAGACCCTCTTCGATACTGATCCAGTTCTGACCGCCGTCTTCACTGCGATACATGCCGCAGTGATTTTGCTGGTAAAGTAAGTCCGGGTTCTCCGGCGCCATGACGAGATTGTGGACGCACTGTCCGAACTCGGGATAATTCTGTCCTTCGGGAAGGAAGTCGGCGCGGGTTCCCTGGTTGCGGGGTGACCAGTTCTGTCCGCCATCTTCGGAATAAAAGACTCCGGCTGCGGAAATGGCGATCCAAAGTTTTTTGTCGTCTTCCGGGTGCAGCACAATGGAATGAAGTATCAGGCCGCCACCGCCGGGTTGCCAGTGCTCCTTTGACGGATGATTTCGCAGGGCTTCGATGTGGGCGAATGATTGTCCGCGATCGAGACTGCGAAACAGGCCTGCGGGTTCGACGCCGGCATATAGATTGTTTGCCTTCAGTGCCAGAGACCAGACCGCTTTGATGGCGTCGTCGCTTTCTGCATATCCAAGACCTTCGCTTGAATGCGTCCAGGTTTGCCCGAGGTCTTCCGATCGCCAGACGGCCGGGCCAAACCACTCGTTGCCGCCGCCCGCATAAATCGTCTGTGTTTTCGGGTCGGCAATCACATGATTGATCGGCCAGGCGTCGCAGAATGGACCGCGAAGCTCCCAGCTATTGCGCTGCTGATTGCTTTCGAGAATGAAAGCACCCTTCTTGGTGCCCAGTAAAAGCAGGACTTTATGAGTCATAACGAACTCCTTTCATCACAATAAATAATTTTAAATATAAAAATTTGATTCAGCTAAAATTCCAATGCTGGATTTACTGAAGGTTCGCCTATCCCTATGGTAATGGGGCGAGTGTATTCCCTCATCCTATGCGGGGAAATGAAAAAATCTGTGGCCGTTTGATGTCCGAACCTTGTTTGCAAATTTTTGCATGAACCGGTCGCAGTGTCCACGACGCGCCTGTTGTTCAGCTGAGAACTCCTGGAAAAAACTTCCCGGAAACGGCTGGAGAGCCAGAGTTTCGGTCGCAATCATTTTTGTAATTGTTTATATTCAGTTGAAAAGAAATAAGGCCTGAAGCGGTCGTGGGCAGTGAGCCTTACGCTCGTCAAGATCAGGCCGCAACGAAACCCGGAGTGACTAATGAAAATTGCGATCCCAGATTTAATTTCCAACTCTTACTTTCCGGCCGCCGCGGCCGTTGAACTTGGCCTGTTCAAGGAGGAAGGTCTGGATATGGAACTGGAACTGATCTTCCCGGTTGACAAAACTCTGGAAGAGCTGCGCGATGGCAACATTCAGTTCGTCGGAGGATCAGCCCACAGTGTCCCTCATGCTTTTCCCGGATGGAACGGCGCAAAAGTTCTGGGCTCCCTTGCCCAGGGTATGTACTGGTTTCTCATCCTCAAAAGCGATCTCGGTGCGAAAAAAGGCGACATCGAAGCCGTCAAGGGCCTGCGGATCGGCGCAGCCCCTCTGGTCGATCTCGGGCTCAAGCGGCTACTGGTCGAGTCGGGTATCGATATTGAAAAGGATAAAGTGGATATCGGTCCGGTTCCCGGAGCCTTCAGTGGCAAGAACAAGAATTTCGGTGTCGCTGCCGCGAAAGCCCTCGAAGAAGGCACGATTGACGGTTTCTGGGCCAATGGTATGGGCGCGGAGGTCGCGGTGAGACGCGGTGTCGGAACCATGGTCATTGACGCCCGACGCGGTGACGGTCCTCCGACGGCCTTCAATTACACCATGCCGGCCCTGATTACCTCGGACAAGCTGATTGCCGAGACGCCGGACGTTGCGGCAGCCGCGCTGAGGGCCCTCGTTCGCACCCATGCGGCTCTCAAACAGGATATCTCACTGGCCACCCAGGTCGGGCGCAAGCTGTTTCCCGCGGAGGAAGCGGAGCTCATTGCCGATGTCGTCGAGCGGGACCTGCCGTTTTATACTGCCGCCATATCTCCGGAGTTTGTTCAGGGCATGAGCGAATTTTCCAAAGCCATGGGTCTCATTGAAAATGACCTGACTTACGATCAGGTCGTTGACGATCAGTTTACCGATATCTGGACGGCCTGACCGGCGGCGCGGCTGATCAGGAGAGAAATTCCCGGCGCACGAACGCCTCGTAAGTGGTAGGCTCCCTATCCAGAAGCCAACGCAGGACCCTGGGATTTCCCGTCATGCCATGGGCGTCGTAGTGGGTATTCATCAGGCGAAAATTTTCAATTCGGGCGGCACTCATGCCGGCCGCTGCCATCCGTTCGAGATAATCCTGGCTAGACCTGGCCTCCGCTCTAATGTCGCGCTTCAGAAGCCGGGAGAGAATTGCGGCCATGTCCGCCTGACTGAGGTTTTGCGGTCCGGCCAGTTGATAAGTCGCTTGTTCGTGTCCCGGTTCGGCAGTGACCCGGGCCGTGACTTCGGCAAGGTCAATGAGGTCCACAACGCAGAACTGCGCATCTATGCTGAACGGCATGTCATGCACGCCGGTTTCCTGCAGTCTGTCCCACAGGGGCAGGAGATGCTGCATGTAACGGGCAGGTTGCAATATCGTATAGGTCAGGCCGGAGTTGACCAGAGCGCGCTCGGCTTCAAGTTTGCGATGGTGATGGGGAACATCCGAGAGCAGGGGATGCAGGACCGAATAGAGAATAAAGTGCCGGACATCCGCCTTTTGCGCGAGGTCGATCAGGGTTTCGGCGATCTCCGTTTCACCCGGATCCATGGGCGGACAGATATGAACGATTTTGCTGCACCCCTGAACGGCGGCTTCCAGACTACGGGTATCGTAGAGATCACCGACGGCGATGTCCGCAGCACCCAGGGATCGCATCGCCTCTTCCTGTTCGGGCCGGCGCACCAGGGCACGGACCGCGACCTGTCTTGCCGTCAGGGCTTGCAGGACTTTTCGGCCTGTTTTTCCCGCTGCGCCCGTTAGAAGGATAAGTTCAGAAGTCGACACCCTTTGGCTCCTTTGGTCCGTTAATCCACGCCGGATAATGATGGTATCTCAATTCGGATATCCATGCTAATTTGTCCAGGTCTTTGTGATATTCATGAGAACAACCGCAGAGCGCGGACGCAACACCAATCAAATTCACGAGGTCCAGACATGACGGAACCGCAAACGCAATTGAAACCCCAGGAACCCTGGATTGGTGCAAGAGGCCGTATTGGTGTGATAATCCCGTCGACCAACACGGCCGTCGAGTTCGATTGCCAGCAATTCATGCCCGAAGGCGTGACCTGGCATTTCGCGAGATTCTGGGTCGAACAGCCCGATCTTTCGAGCGACAACATGTTTCTCGCATTTATCGAGGCCATCCGCGATACGATCCCTCTGGCCATGCGCGATATCATGACCGCGGAAGTCGACTACATCATGATGGGTATGTCGGCGGAAACTTTCTGGGGCGGGCTTGAAGGAAACGAGGAATTTACAGGCCGTTTGCGGGAAGTCATCGGACCGGATATCGGTCTGACCTCCGGGGCCAACGCGATTGATGCGGCGCTGAAAAAATTCGAGGTCAAGTCTATCGCCGCTCTCACCCCCTACCAGCCCGTTGGCGATGAGCAGGTTGTCCGGTTTTTTGGTGAATCCGGCTATGAGGTCAAAAAGGTGATCGGTCTCAAATGCGACACGGCAACCTCGATTTCACATACACCGCAAAGCCAGGTTCTTGATGTTGTTTTGAACGAGCTGGACGGCGCCGATGTGGATGCCATCGTCCAGGTCGGGACTAATCTGAGCACCGTGCGGCTCTTCCCCACTCTCGAGAATATGCTGCAGAAACCGGTAATCCCCATCAATGTCGCGACCATATGGCATGCCTTCCGGGCGCGGGGCATAAACGACACCTTCAACGGCAAGGGCTGGCTGTTTGAAAGACACTAGACCGGAGGGAACATGATGCGCTGACCAAGGCGCGTTCACCGCCGATGATCTCGCCTGCACGCGCAAATATTACGGGAATTTGGTTAAGATGGAGAAGTCACAGATTGACTATCACCGGGTTTATGGTGGCCGTGCCCGTCTCGGCCTCATTGTCCCGCCGTCTAACTCCACCAACGAGGCTGAATTCTGGGAACGCGTACCAGCGGACATTTCCGTCGTGACGGTACGGATGGACCTGCATTTGCCGGACAGTTCGCCGGATTTCGAAGAAGTCATGTGCCGGGATCTCGACAAGGCCTGCCGGGATCTGAAGGCCGCAGGGGCTGATATTTGCATTTATGCGTGTACCGCTGGATCCATGGCAATGGAAAAGGAACGACTTTCAGCGGAGCTTGACCGGCACGGGCTTCCCAGCCTGCACACCGCCGAAGCCCTTTTGCAGGCCTTTTCCGCTCTTGGCGTCCGCAAGCTGGCCATCGCCACACCGTATACGCCGGACATCAATGCCCATGAAAAGCACTATCTTGAGGAGCAGGGGCTCGAGGTTCTCTCCATCGACGGAATGAATATCGGGGAGGATGTTTCCGAGTTTGCTCTTTTGAGTCAGATCCCGCCCGCGGTCGTCTCGGAACATGCGTTAACAGCGGATCGCCCGAGGGCGGAAGCCCTTTTTGTCAGCTGTACGGATTTGCCGGCGAGCACCCTCATCGAACCGCTGGAGCAAAAGCTCGGCAAACCGGTTATCACCTCAAATCAGGCTACGCTTTGGGCGTCCCTGCGAAAGCTGGGTTTCGCGGACACCCTCGATAATTACGGCAGTCTTTGGAGCAAATAAAAGAAAAACTCATGACAAACATCCTACACACGAATCTTGCAGAGAAAATCAGAAACGGTGACTTTGTTTATGCGCCCGGCGTCTACGATTTGATTTCCGCGAAGATTGCGGATCAAATGGGTTTCGCAGCCATCTACATGACCGGATACGGTGTTGTCGCTTCAAGCCTTGGCTTGCCCGATGCCGGGCTCGCGACTTACAGTCAGATGGTCGATCGGGTGGAAACCATCTGCGCGCAGACGCAAACACCGCTCATGGCCGATGGCGATACCGGGTATGGCGGGCTTCTGAATGTCGAGCATACGATCCGGGGATATGAAAAGGCAGGCGCATTTGCCATCCAGATCGAGGATCAGCAGTTCCCCAAGAAATGCGGTCATACGCCCGGCCGGCCGGTCATACCGCTCAAGGATATGGTCAATAAGATCCGGGTTGCCGTGGACACTCGGGACTCAAGTGACTTTCTCATTATCGCCCGCACCGACGCGCGCACAAATTATGGCCTCGACGAAGCCTTGAAACGGGCCGAGGCATTTGCCGAAGCCGGCGCCGACATCCTGTTTGTCGAAGCCCCGGAGTCCGTCGATGAAATGGAAAAAATAACCAGCGCTTTCGATCAGCCGTTGATGGCGAACATGGTCGAAGGCGGCAAGACGCCGGTTCTTTCGACAGACGAGCTTAAAAACCTCGGTTATCAGATTGCCATATTCCCGGTCCTTGGTTTCCTCGCCGCCGGCCAGGCGCTGACCTCTGTCTACAAGGGGCTGCAGCAAACCGGTTCCACCTCGGATCTTCCCGTCGATCTCTATGAATTCAATGGCTTCAGCAAATTGATGGGATTTGAGAAGGTCTGGGAATTTGAAAAAAAATGGGCGTCGGCGGAAGAAGATTAGTTGTCTGTCCTGCCGACACTCTTCTTTGCCGCGTCGAGAAGCCGGGTCTCTCTCACCATGTTGATCATCGATGTTTCCAGCATGTAGGCGCGGGATTTAACCGGGTCTGCCGCTGTTTCCCGCATCTGATCATTGGTCGCCCGCCGTTTTTCAGGATCGGTTTCCTCCATCACATTCTTGTTGTGGATAGTCGATTTCTGCACATGCTCGACAGCAATGGGGCGGCGTTCGCTTTCATAGTCATCCAGCAGTTCCGGATTGCTTCCGTGCTTAAGGACGTCGATGAGCTTGATCGCCAGGCTGATGCCGTCATGGAGGCCGCCATTCATGCCCATGCCGCCAAGCGGGCTGTTGATATGGGCTGAATCGCCGGCGAGGAAGATGCGGCCGTTGCGATAGCGCTCGGCAACTCGCTGATGGATGCGATAGAGGGTTTTGTGGACGACATCGTAAGGGGTCGATTTCGG
>JANQOC010000696.1 GCA_028279265.1 Hyphomicrobiales bacterium | reverse complement strand
GCCTCCTGTCTGAATGATATTTCTTGTTGTCATAAGTCTCGCCGGTCATTCACGGGATCCCCTGTTTGGCATGAATGAAACGAGATGACCGAGAGAGCGTCGGACCTGCGGTATCGTCAGCAAGATCACGCCGATAGTAATCACCGCCAGAACCGCGCTAATCGGTCTTGTGAAAAGCGGTTCAATACTACCGTCCGATAAAACCATAGCCCGGCGAAAGTTCTTGTCCAGGATATCCCCGAGAACAATACCCAGCACCAGGGGAGCCATCGGGTATTTCATTTCGCGCAACAGGAATCCCAGGACACCAAATCCCAGCATCACCCAGACGTCGAATATACGGCTGGCAATGGCGAATGACCCTATTGTGCACAGTACGAATATTACGGGCATCAGATATTCCCGACGAACACGCAGAACCAGGAGCAGGGGACGGGTCAGAAGCAGACCAAGGATGAGGACGCCGACGCTGGCGGCGAGGACCATGGCCACGACTTCATAAACAAATCCCGGGAATTCAATCATAATCAGGGGGCCGGGACGGACCCCGTGAATGAACATGGCCGCTAAAAGGACGGCGGCAGGTGCGGATCCGGGAACGGCAAGGGTCAGGACAGGAATAATCGCGCCGGGGACGGCGGCATTGTTTCCGGTTTCCGAAGCGATTAAACCTTCCTTTGAACCGCGACCGAACAGATCTTTTTTCTTGGAGGCCCGGCGCGCGGCTGCGTAACTAGCCCAGGCCCCCATGTCTTCGCCGACTCCCGGTAGGATTCCCATGAGTGTGCCGATTAAACCGGACCGTACGATCGTGCGGGCGTTCTGAACGATCTCCCTCAGTCGCGGAATGATGCGGTCTCCGGCATTCTTCACGGTTTCATAGTCGCGGTTTTTCATCACCTGGAGAATTTCCGCAAAACCGAAAGCGCCCACGAGCGCCGGTAAAAGGCCGAAACCTCCGGCGAGATCCGTATAGCCGTAAGAAAACCTTTGATAGGCGTGAATACCCTCCTGTCCCACCATGGCGACCAGCAGGCCGAGAAATCCGGCGATCCACCCTTTCAGCGGATCGTCGATAGCCGTCAGACGTCCGGATATTACGATGCCGAACAGGGCCAGCCAGAAGAATTCAGGAGATCCGAACTTCAATGCAAATTCCGCCAGAATGGGAGCGATCAGGGCCAGCATCAGCATCCCGACGAAGCTGCCAAAAAACGAACCAACCGTCGCCAGCCCCAGGGCATGTCCGGCTTTGCCGGAGCGCGCCAAAGGAAAACCATCGAGGGCTGAAGCCGCGTTTGCAGGTGTACCAGGAATGTTCAAGAGAATGGCGGAACGGCTGCCGCCGTATATAGCACCCACATACATGCAGATAAGGATTAGTATGGCATCACCTGCGTCCATGGAAAAAGTGAGCGTCGTCAGAAGGGCAACACCCAGAGTCGCGGTGAGCCCGGGTAACATACCCACGGTCATTCCGAGCAGTGTTGCCCAGAAAATGTTGAACAGTGTCGCGGGTGCGGAGAAGGAAATGACAGCGGACAGGAAATAGTCGAGACTTTCTGGCATGGCTTAGGGAAGTCGAACCAGAAACAGGGTTTCAAACACATATGTTACGGCAAGAGCGATACAGACTGCCTGCACCAGGGCAAATGCCGCGATTTTTGAAAGATTTGGGATCGTAAGATTACGCTGCCAGCGAAATGAAACGATAAACACGAATACAAATAGTCCCGTCGCCACGGAAAACGGGATCCAGCCCACCAGTCCCGCTGCGTAGCCGATACACAGGACCAGGGCCATCAGGAAACGCCGCGTTTGGTCCAGGATTTCCGAACCTCTGTCTGGTATTTTCAGGCTAATCCGCCATCCCCTTTGGCGGCTGGCGCGAATAAACAGGACTATTCCCAGACCGGCAAGGATGATGCCGATCAGACCGGGAACAAGGCCCGGTGCTGTCATCGGGTGAACATTCAGCTCCGTTAGCCGCGGCATGCGCCAGGATTCAAAACTGACAGCGCTTCCGAAGATGATAAGCCCGAGCCCGAACCAAAAATCGGCCCGGGCTCCAACTGGGGGTTGGGAGTGATGATTATTCACGCGTCATAGCGACCTAAGGTTTCGGAATACCCAGAGATTCCGGAGAAACCTTAGCCCGTCCGGCAGCTTGGAAGCTCCAGGCGTCAGCCTGAATTTCCGGCCACACGCGTTTACGCGCTTCGTCCCCATGTGCAGGCGAGAACAGGGCGCCTTTTTTCAGGGCATATTCCTTCAAGGCACTGCTGTTGGGAATAACCTTCGTCCAGATCGCATCAAAGGTTTCAACGACCTCTTTTGGTGTCCCTTTGCTCGGAATGAAAATTCCGAAAGCTGTGGAAAGAATCGGCAGAGGTTTCTTGATGAAATCGGTTATCGGCGGCACTTTGCCGAAGCCTTCGATTTCAAGTGGCATGCTTGCGAGCACGGCCAGGGGACGCAACCGTTTTCCTCGAACCATTTCGGCCTGCTCAGAGGCAAGTTGCGTGGTCACGACGGTTTCACCACTGACGGTTGCAATAACGGCCGGATTGCCGCCATCATAAGTGACATGTTTGTACTTAATACCGGCTGCGGATTTGATACCTTCGATGGCTGCGTGTCCCGATGATCCTGCGCCGGCCGTGGCAACGGAAATCTCGCCTTTTTTCATTGCTTCGAGCAATTCCCCCATGTCCTTGTAAGGCGCTTTCATTGTAACCGAGACAAGAGGTACGTTCGTGACCGTGTTGTACAGTCTCCAATCGTCAATCCATGTATCGAACTGGCCAAGGAGCTTATAGGTCCCTAACTGTTTTGGAGCTCCGGCAGCCCAAGTATAGCCGTCACGGGATGCATTCCAGGCATTTTTCTTGCCAATGGAACCGGACGCGCCGGGCTGGTTGACGATAACGACTTTCTGACCGAGTTCCTTCTCCAGAACACCCGCGGTTACACGCGTAACCTGGTCAGTCGCACCACCGGCACCCCAGGGAACAATGATGGTAATGGGTTTGTCAGGCTTCCATGAATAATTCTGAGCCGCCAAAGGGTATGATATTGAAATGGCAAGTAGGGTAACGAAAAATGTGAGTATTGTTTTGTTCATTGTTTCCTCCAATTGGTGAATACTTGCGGTTTGTTTTGTCTAACTTCTCCCGAAAATTGCACCGAGATTGGCTTCAGGAGCACGTAATATTGTCGCCGCCATTCTTGTTGAAGTTTGTCCGGAGGACCGGAATGCCGTCAATTAATAACTAATTAGTTACTTTGCCAAAGTTCTCCGCAAGCGTCAACACAATTGCAGGATGGAAAAGGAGCAGGCCGGACAAGGAGAAGAATGCCGCAATGCAAATATGAGAAACAGAAATTCAGAACCGAGCGGGCGGTATCGTCGATCCAACGGACCGGGAGCAAACGCTTTCGCAGAAATTCACTGACTATCGAAAGCAAACTTGCATATGACTGGGGAGAATAAATTCCTGGTCATTAACTGGACCAGGAGCTGCCATTCATGTGTCGTGAAAGTCTGGAGATCAGGTGTCTCAGAATCCGGATAAATAGATTTTTGACCAGCTAGGACACCTGCACTCGCGCCGTGCCGTTACATTACTTTTCGGACTTCGGTGAGGAAATCGGCGACACCCGAGCGCATCATTTCTCCTTTTTGCGCGAGTTCTCCGGAAGCTTCCAGAACCTGCACCGCAGCCGCACTCGAATCGCCGACGACCTGATTTATAATTCCGATACTGCTGCTCACATCGGATGTTCCTGTTGCCGCTTGATCAATGTTACGGGCGATTTCTTTAGTGGCGGCACTTTGTTGTTCAACTGCAGAAGCAATGGCTGTCGCGATCTCGTTCACTTGCGAGATTGTCGCGCCAATTTTCTCAATGGATTGTACGGCCTGTTGGCTGGCGGATTGAATATCGGAGATCTGAATACTTATCTCTTCGGTGGCTTTGGCCGTCTGGTGGGCGAGCCCCTTCACTTCGGAAGCAACCACGGAAAACCCCTTGCCGGCTTCTCCGGCGCGGGCCGCTTCGATTGTCGCGTTCAAGGCAAGCAGGTTGGTTTGATCCGCAATGTCCGAAATGAGAGACACGACCTGACCGATCTTGTCGGACGCGACGGAAAGCCCGCTAATATCCATGTTGGTTTTTTGAACTTCTGTGACGGCTTCCGTTGTAATTTGTGAAGATTGGAGGACCTGTTGATTGATCTCGCTGACCGAACTCGTCATCTCTTCCGTTGCGGAAGCGACCGAACCTACATTGGCCGAGGCCTGTTCCGCCGCCGCTGCAACGGAAGTTGATTGCTGGCTTGCCGAAGAGGTTGCATCTTCCATCGTGCGGGCGGACGCTTCCAGCTCAGTCGCCGCGGACGCCACAGACTCCACCACTTCATTCATCTGACCTTCAAATGAATGAACGACCCGCGCAAATGCGTTAACTCGCTGTTCCATGGACTCCATGGCCTTGTTAACAGCGCGGCTGGCATCACCAAACGTTCCGGTCATTCCTTTTTCGGAAATACGTCGAAAGTACTTATTTTCGGCGACATATTCCAGGGAGGCTTTCGATTCACGGACATAAGCATCGGACCGGTCGATCAGACGATTGATTGCGTGCAACAATCGACCTGCCTCGCCTTTTTCCGTAATGTTTAGGATACGGGCTTCGAGATCGCCATTGGCGACAGCTTCGCAAACGTCCACCGCCTTAAGAACGGCCGATTTATATTGGTTGGAGAGCATAAATTTTGACCTTTATTGAGTTTTAGGCAAGG
This sequence comes from Hyphomicrobiales bacterium, assembly GCA_028279265.1. GTDB lineage: Bacteria > Pseudomonadota > Alphaproteobacteria > Rhizobiales > CAYWUX01 > JANQOC01. Next base: position 6,479 of record JANQOC010000696.1, on the reverse strand, counting down.
CGCGAGAGGAGGATCGTGGGTCGTATCAAACCGTCTAGAGAGTTGCGACGAATTCGTCGTACTCCAAATTTTTTTGCCTCAGATAGTCGGCGACCATCTCGCTAGATGCTTGTAGCCCGGATTTTCGATTGGCATGCCGTGTCTCCTCGGCGCGCAGCTCCGCATAGAGGGGCATAATTTTTTCCTCGAGAATCTTGCGGTCTGGAACGCGGCGGTTTGAGTGGTAGCCTATAATCGCACCGGTCCGATCGCGGCTCGGCGTGACGTGGGCGTTGACCCAATAATAGTCCCCGTTCTTACAACGATTCATCACGTAGGCGAAAATTTCTCGGCCGTCCTGGATTGTCTCCCAGAGCAATCCGAATACGCATCTCGGCATATCCGGATGCCGGATCAGATTGTGGGGCTGGCCCAGACATTCCTTTTCTGTATATCCGGCAATACGCAGGAACACATCATTGCAGTAGGTTATTCGTCCCTTCAAATCTGTCTTGCTGACGATAATTTCATCGTCGCCGAAAAACTGCTCAACACCCTTGGGTGTAATTGAAAGTGCCATATATTTCCGCCCTTATTCTCCGGGAAGTGTGCGCTGAATAGCTTGCTGCATTTGTCTAGGTGCAACTGAAATCCGTAGGAATCTACGTTATTCGAATTTAAAAAAGTGTGGTTAACAAACCGTCACCAACTCTTTGTCAATTCATCGAAAATCAGTGATCTGACAATGTTGCATTCGCAAAGATTCCGGAACATTCCCTGGGGAAGATTGGGTGCTTACAGGACAGAGTATGGTGTGGTGCTTCGTTGCCTGACACATACTGGGACGATGTAGTGCTGGCCGGTGGGTTGAGATATTTCATCGACCCAGAGTATTCCGGCCCGGGTTTGTCCAACAACCAAAGACTATTTTGATGTATAAGTAAGTTCATCACTATTAGAGAGTCATTGTTCATGAAGGTCATTGAGTTTGAAGCGCCCGGTGGTCCGGAAGTCATGCGGATTAAGGAAATACCGTTACCCGAACCTGGACGATCTCAAATACGCGTTAAGGCGCATTCGATAGGTGTTGGTATTCCCGATGTTTTGATTCGTTCGGGACTCTATAACTGGATGCCACCTTTGCCATGCACACCGGGGACTGAAATGAGCGGCACAGTCTCGGCAATTGGTCCCGGTGTCGACGCGATTAATTTAGGTGACAGGATTTATGTGTCGGCTCGCGAACGTCCCCATCGCGGCGGATGCTACGCGGAGGAAATTGTAGTTCAGGCCGATGAAGCGATTTCCATTCCTGGATCTGTGGATATGGAAGCGGTTGCGACACTTGCCAACTATCAAGTGGCCTGGCACCTGCTTTGGAACATGGCCCGCATCAAGAGAGCAGATACAATTCTGGTTTACGCGGCAGCCGGTGGTGTCGGGAGTTGTATCGTCGAACTGGCTCTTATTGCCGGTGCACAAATTATTGGCGTGACCAGCAGCGAGGCCAAGGGAAACTTTGTAAAAAAGTTGGGTGTTTCCCATGTCATCAATCGTTTTGAAGATGATGTGAATGCCCGGGCGCAAGAAATTACCCATGGACGCGGGGTCGATTTTGTCTTTGATCCCGCAGGAGGGCCTCAAACGATTGAAAAAGCCGCTGCTTTGGCGCCGTTAGGCACTCTGATTGTTTACGGGCGGCTTGCAGGGCCGTTGGAAGGCGATTTCGCGCACGCAATCCGTGAACGTATGAGCGACTCCATTGGCATAAGATCTTTCTCGATTCACTCTTTTGACAATAACAAGCCAAGTCGCATGGAAGCGACAAACGCCTTGATCAACCTTCTCGACAATCAAACTCTGAAACCATACATCCATGCCCGTCTCCCTTTGTCGGATGCGCGCAAAGCACACGAAATGCTGGAAGGCGGAAACGTTATGGGAAAGATCCTGCTCAAGCCTGAATTCCGCAGCGAAACTGCGTGACGACTAGTCGACATCTGCTCGTTTCAGGCCACTGCAAGTTCACTATTTCCCTGTAAAGAAATGCAAACAGGGATTGAAGTCCATTTGAAACTACTGGGCCTTTAATAAGGTTTTCGGGTCAATCGGACTACTGGCCTCATTTTTATAGGGGTTGGATGTATGGGGTAAATCGATTTTGGGAAAAACTGAAGGCGAAATTCGTTTCGCCTTCAGATGTCAGTCATTGAATATCCAAATGAAAGTTACTTCATTCCTAGCTCTTTCAGCGCTTTCAAAGCACCCGGATGATAGGGCATCATGTCCGGTGCTCCAAACGTACCTTCTTTGGTTCGTTTGAAGGCTCCAAAGGAGCTTGCCAAATGTTCTTTGTTCGTCGCCAGACCTTTGGTGATCTGATAGACCGTTTCTTCGTCCATATCCTTGTGAGTGAACAGGGTATAGTCAAATTGAACGATATTGGTGGGTCCTTTAATCCCGGGCATTTTGGTGTCTGCTACATTTCTGATGCTGCCTGGAGGAGCGACTTTTTGCATGCGTGCAACCGCTTCCGGGGAGTCATCAAGGTTCAAAAAGACAAAACCGCCTCGCTTGCGCATTTGCGTGTTGACTTTGCGACTGGCACCGGAACCCAGGCTGATCCAGGTTATATCAACCTTGCCTTCGCCGAGAGCCTGAATACCTTTTACAAAACCCGAAACCGGGACCTTTTTGAAATCACTGTAAGAGAGTTTTCCATTCGCCAGGGCTGACTCCATCCACGCTTCGATCGCGGTCAGCGACGTATACTCCGACGCAATGCGTTTTCCTTTCAGTTTTTCAAGATCGTAAATGGATTTTATTCCCGAGTCCGCAGCGACGGCAATTCCGGCGGCCAGAGGAAACATTCTGCCGATCATTCTCAAATTGGTTTGTTTGCGGTCTTTAAACGATCCCAGTCCAGCAACGGCATGGTGAGCTTCCAGGGCATTCGTGAATCCGAAATCGACCTCTCCCCGGTTTACTATGGGAATATAAGTCGTGGAGCCACCCATGGGACGGGGACGACCGGTGATGCCATCGATCTTGGCGGTTACCGTTTTGGCAACTGCCAGACCGGTAGCGTAGCCCAGACTTCCCTGAGGATTTGTTGCGAACACCGCAACCTTGTCCTGGGCATATGCCGCAGTTCCCATGCTCATGGCAACGGCGGCACCTATCATTGTTAATTTGGATGCAAACTTCATTTAAGATTTCCTCCCTTGGTTAAGTTGCATGTCACAATGTAAAAGCAAAAACGCATAACTATGAGGCCTCAGTCGTATACTGTCGGCCATTCCGCACAGCTAAGTACTCTACAAAAACGATCCCGAGTCCCACGACAACGCCGGCAATATTCAGAATTGGAGCAAAAGATATTGTTTCATACGGTAGCATGGCGGAAAGTCCGGCGGATCCAAGTAACACCCGGAAAACAACGTTAAGCGGACGCGTAAAATATCCGACAACCGCCAGTGAAGCCAGGTACGTCCCAAGAACTGCGGTTGATATGTTGATGACGATGTCGACGGTATCTCCGAACAGGATGAGTGTCGGAGATAGTACAAACAGAAATGGAACAAAGTAAGCCGTCCAGCCAAATTTCATGGCGACGAGTCCTGTGACCATCGGATTGGCTTTCGTAATCGTCGCTGCCGCAAAGGCGGCAAGCGCAATCGGCGGCGTAATCATCGACATCATTCCAAAGTAAAGAATGAACAGGTGTGCGGGAATATCCGGGACGCCGGCTTCAACTATTGCCGGTGCGATCAATGCCCCAAGTAATACATAAATGGCCAGTGTCGGCATTCCCATTCCTAAGACAATACAAATAACGGCACTGATCAAAAGAAGGATAAACAGATTATTGCCGGCCAGTTCCGTGAGCGAAAATGTCAGTGCAAAACCGAGACCCGTCAGATTTAGAATGCCGATAACAAACCCAGCAGTTGCGACGATCATCAATAATTCAATGACCAGGTGTCCCGTACTACGGAATACGTCGAACAATTCTGAAAGTTGAAGTTTCTGACCATTATAGGGTTTGAAAAAAGCAATCACGAGAGTTGCTGAAGACCAGATCGCTGCACGCTGGGGCGGAAGATTGAGCTCGAACAGCGTGTAAATTAAAACCGCAAAGGGAATTATGAAATGCCAGCCCTCTCGCAATACAACGCTTGCCCTGGGCATGTCCTGCTCGACAAACTTTATGTTGTCGCGGGCCGCTATGAGATCCACTTGCACAAAAACGGCCAGGTAATAAAGGACCGACGGAACCAGCGCTGCCAGGGCAATTTCCGCATAGGGAATCTCCAAAAATTCAGCCATCAGGAAAGCCGCGGCTCCCATGATGGGGGGCATGAACTGTCCTCCGGTTGAAGCGATAGCTTCAATGGCACCGGCATGGGTCGATCGGTAACCGGCTTTGCGCATCAGAGGAATCGTCATTATGCCTGTGGTTACCACATTGGAAATTGCGGTTCCTGAAACCGTCCCGAACAGGGCGGACGCGACCACAGATATCTTTGCTGCTCCTCCTCGTCTTCGCCCAACCGTGGCCATGGCAAGGTCGGTAAAAAACTGTCCGCCGCCCGCCTTAAACAGCAACTGCCCGAACAGGATGAACATAATAACAATCGTCGTACCCACCTGAAGTGGTACGCCGAACAGGGCATTGGGATTGAACCCCATATTTATGGCGAGTTCCCAGAGTTCGACTTTCGTCCCAACCAAGGGTCCGGGCACTAGGTGTCCGAGGGGGGCATAAATGATAAATACGGCCGCAACCCCAAGCATCATGTATCCGGCGGAACGTCTGAGGCCATCAATGACGAGGACCATGACGATGGCCCCCAGAGTTACGGCAAAGACTGTACTGCCACCCAGGCCGAATTCGCGGAGATAAAGAAAATTGAAGGAGATATAGGTCAGTACGATGAGAGAAAGTGCCGCAAGGAAAAAGTCGTATAAGGGAACGGGCCCTTCCGGTTCGCGATTAAGACGTACCGACAAAAATACAACGGCCAGCGCCAACCCCATGATGAAAGCGTAATACTGCTCCTGAACAAAGGCGAATCCGAACCACTCGAAAAAGTCGATATTCCACAACAGCGCCGCAAATGTCATAAACGCCGCCAGCCATTGCCAAAGTGACCGTGCCCAAGGTTGTATGGTATCGGAATCCGGAGTTTCGTTTTCCCCTGAATTTTCTGACGGATTATTCAAATTTGCTCCGGATAATCTAGGCGATGAAGTCTCTTGCTGAGGCCCATATGTTGCTCAGTAAGCAGATTATACTAGTTCAGTTTGGATTGCATTCCTAAACTCAGCTGCGAAACTTATATTCATAGTTAAATTAGTAAAACGCATTAGGCATTCATACAGCGGTGGGGCCCCGGAAATCTAAAATCTGCGTAACCATTTCTAACCTTCATTTTTAAGCAGACAAGGGGTGATTTAGAACCCAACAAGTACCTCGGAATCGATGGAATTGGGTGCAGTGCAAAATCACACCGGGAAACCGTTGCTTAGTTCCATTGGAACACTATTGACTGGGAAGCTTCTTATCGAATTGATACTCTAACCAGAGCCTGCTCGACGCTACATCAGACTCGACTTCAGACTCCACATCAGACGAGGGAACCACCAATGCGCATTGTAGATATCCGCGAAAAAGCCATTGAGCTCAAACTCAGTATGCGGAACGCCGTGTTTTCTTTCGATACCATGACCACTTCCATTGTTGCTGTTTTGACGGATGTGATGCGCGACGGTCAGCCGGTGATCGGTTATGCCTTTAACTCAACAGGACGTTATGCGTGCGGAGCGCAGATGCGGGAGCGGTTCATTCCAAGGCTCCTGCAAAAAGACGCGGATGATTTGATTGATGAAGAACGGGGAAATTTTGATCCCGCCGCAATCAAAAGATCGATGATGGTTGGTGAAAAGCCCGGCGGCGATATGGAACGCTCGGTGGGTATCGGCACAATAGAGACGGCCGTCTGGGATGCGATGGCCAAGATTGAAGAAAAACCGCTCCATAAGCTGATCGCGGAGCGGTACAATCCCCATCCCGTGGATAGCAAAATATTCTGTTACGTCGGCGGCGGATGGTATCACCCGGGACAAACGATCGATGACCTGAAAGATGAGATGAAGAAGCATCTCGATGAGGGTTACACGCTTGTTAAAACAAAAGTCGGAGGGTTGCCCATCGATCAGGATCTCGCACGCATCGATGCGATCCTGTCGATCCTGGACGGCGGTCATCAACTGGCGGTTGATGCCAATTGCGGGTTGGACCCCGAGCGCGCTCTGAGTTACGCGGAGGCTCTGAAACCCTACGACCTCAAATGGTTTGAAGAACCGGTCCACCCCGTCGATTACGAAGGATTGTCTCAGTTCGTTTCAGCCTATGAAAATCCCGTCGCGACAGGTGAAAATTTGTTCTCGCCCGAAGAGTTTCGCAATCTGTTGCGTCATGGGGGATTTCGTCCCGA
>JANQOC010000693.1 GCA_028279265.1 Hyphomicrobiales bacterium | reverse complement strand
CCCTCCTTCAGGCGATAACCGGCCATGATAAGAGCACCGGCGGCCCCGATCGCGCCGGCCTGGTTGACGGTGGCGACACCGAGAATGATGGAGCCAAGCACGATGAATATGAGTGTCAAAGGTGGGATGAGGATCAACAGCACCCGCATCAGAAACTTTTTATCGATCGTCCCTTCGAGGGCGACCACCGGTGCCGACTTGGGTCTGAAAATTGCGAGTGTCAGGATATAGACCATGTAAAGCCCGACCAGAACGAGACCGGGAATCAGGGCCCCAAGAAACATATCTCCGGCGCTCGTAGAGACGATGCCGAATTCCGACGGCATGGAAAATGAGCCCGTCGTTTCCTTGAACAGGGTTTTTCGTGCTGTTCCCGCCTGATCAACAGCACTCGCCAACTGGTCGGCAAGAATAATCAGCACGATCGACGGTGGAATAATCTGCCCAAGTGTTCCCGACGCGGCGATAGTACCTGTGGCCAGGGACTGGGAATAATTGTTCCGCAACATCGCTGGGAGCGAAATCAACCCCATCGCAACCACGGTAGCTCCGACAATTCCTGTTGTTGCGGCAAGCAGGCCACCGACAAAAACAACCGAAACCCCGAGACCACCGCGAACAGGACCGAAAAGCTGCGCCATGGTGACCAGCAGATCCTCAGCGATTTTCGACCGCTGCAGCATTATGCCCATGAACACAAATAACGGAATCGCAATCAGCGTATCCCGTTCAACCTCCCAGTAGATACCGCGGAAATTTGTTACCCCCGCTGTCAGCCACTGCACCGGTCCGCCCTGGGCAAAATAGGCACTTGGATCACCTGCAAATATATTGCCGCACAGAGCCGCCAGGGCAATGGACAGAATGGCTGAACCGGGGAGTGCGAATGCGACTGGAAATCCGGAAGCGAGAGCCCCGGCCATCAAAACAACGAGAACAGCAAGAAAGACAAGTTCCATAATCTAATACTACTCTGACCGGATCATTTACCCCTGATTAATGAGTGATCTCGGCGTCCAATTTTCGTTTACCCGGTTCATTTCGATAATCTGCATACCCTTCCAGCAAATAAGCGCTGAACTGGATCAACATCGAAATTGCAAATATCGCCAGAAATCCGGCCATGAGGTATTTGACATACATACCAAATCCGGACTGCGTTACTTCATAACTGAGAATGGGGGCATTGATGATGCTGGACTTGCCTTCAAAACCGATGAAAAGCACGACCCAGCAAAGTGACAATCCGAGGAAAATAGATCCGACAAGATTTACCATGCCCTTGGTACTGTCCTGAAACCCCGAATAGAGCACGTCGACCCGGACATGCCCCTCTTCAATGAGCGTATAGGCACTGGCGAACAGAAACAGGCTTGCATACCAAAATCGAACGATGTCGCCCATGAAAGCCTGCTCATAGGAGAAAATAAACCGCAGCAGAACAATCTGTAGTTCGGCGACCACGACCAGGAGCGCTAACCATGTGAACCCCAGGGTACGTGTGACGGCAGCAACAACCAGTGACAGGAGGATGAGAGGAACGTGGACATAGGGACCACGATAATTCGGACGGCCAAGCTTATTGGCCATATCCTGTCCGACAACATTTTCCAGAAATCCTTCGACCCGCAAAAATGAGATGACCATGTCGGCCAGGCCAACAATGACAACCATCCAGAAAGCGGCCCTGATGACGTAATTGGTCATCGCCTGCATGGTGAGGCTGTCGGCCCTCAATGTGCGATCCTTCTTGGACCAAACGATGAAAACAGCAAGTGCCAGGGCGGCTATATAGCTGAACACCTGCAACCAGCCGAGTACGGCGTTGGGTGTACCAAAGCTGTTGCCGGTCAGGACGGACAGAAAACCGGGCCATCCCATCCAGAAAATGAGATAGTTATTTATAAGATAGGCGAACATCAGCAGGATGTTGGCCCAGGCAAACATGCGCAGCAATTGCGCTGAAAAAGCGGAAGAATGAACAGCCAAATCAGACTGCGACGAATTGGTGTCGGTCATACCTTATGCTTTCACAATAGGACGGGGCAGAACCCCGTCCTATAAACTTATTGATCAAGCATATGGTCGTTATATGCCCAGGACCCTGTTGCGCTGTTCGTAATAGGGGCCTTCGGACAGGTTCATCCAGCCACCGACATCCTGACGGGCAGCTGCAAAGCTGTCATAGATTCGTTTGGCAAGATCACTGTGGTCTCTGGCTGTCGCAAACACTTCCTCAGCAGCCTTACCAAAGCTGTCATAAACATCGTCATTAAACTTACGCAGCTTAACACCGTGCTCTTTAAGAAGTTTCGTCAGGAACGTACCGTTGTTGGCGTTGAATTCGGCCATCATCAGTTCGTTTTCACGACCACAGGCCGCTTTGATGATTTCTTGATCGGTCTTGTTCAGACTTCCCCACCAGGAGGCGTTCATGCCCATGGCAAGGGTTGAACCAGGCTCGTGCATACCAGGATAGTAGTAGAATTTTGCGGCTTCGTAGAATTTCATGAAGAAATCATTCCACGGTCCGACCCATTCCGTCGCTTCAATCGCACCGGAAACCAGGTTTTCATAAATCTGACCACCGGGCAGAGATACGGGAGAGGCGCCAAGTTTAGCCATCACGTCACCGCCGAGACCTGGAATTCGCATTTTCAGACCTTTGAGATCTTCTTCTGATTCAATCTCTTTGTTGAACCAGCCACCCATCTGAACGCCAGTTGAACCGGCTGCGAGACATTTCAGGCCGAACTCACCGGCTAACTCGTCCCACAGTTTCTGACCACCCATGAAATGCAGCCATGAGTTCATTTCATTGTAGGTCAAACCGAAAGGCACGGATGTAAAGAAAGCCCATCCCGGGTGTTTACCTTTCCAGTAATAATCAGCAGCGTGATAGGCCTGGGCATTGCCAGAAGCCACAGCATCGAATGAGTCAAATGCGCCGACGCGCTCCCCGGCAGCGAAATACTGCACTTTAATGCGGCCTTCGGTCAGGGTTTCGATATTTGCGGCTAATCTTTGGGCTCCTGTACCCAGACCCGGAAAATCCCGTGGCCAGGTTGCGACAACAACCATCTCTTTCCGAGATTGTGTCAGTGCCGGTGTTGCAAATGTTGTCGCGGCCGCGGCTGCACCCGTTGCCAGGCCGGCCTTTTTCATGAAGGAACGACGATCCATAAACTTTCTCCCTTTGTT
>JANQOC010000681.1 GCA_028279265.1 Hyphomicrobiales bacterium | reverse complement strand
TACGCACATTCTGGCCGGCGGCACGGATTTGCTGGTGCAGCTGCGCTCGGAGCTGATCGAGCCCGAACGCATTGTGGACATCAAGAAGGTTTCGGAATTGCGCGAGATCAGTCGCAATGATGAAGGCTGGCTGGTCGGGGCCGCAGTCCCGGCTGCAGAAGTTGGCGAACACGCGGTGTTCAAGGCGGAATGGCCGGGCGTCGTGGAAGCCCTGGAACTCATCGGCTCGACCCAAATCCAGGGGCGGGCAACTTTCGGCGGCAATATTTGCAACGGGTCACCGGCCGCCGACAGTGTGCCGGCACTGATTGCGGCAAGCGCCCGTGCGGTGATTGCCGGGGCTGCCGGAGAACGGGAAATTCCCATCGAGGATCTGATCACCGGTCCCGGTGAAACAGCGCTTGGCGCAGGAGAACTGCTGGTATCGGTCAAGGTTCCCGCTGTTCAACCCGGAACCGGGGACGCCTATCTTCGGTTCATTCCTCGCACGGAAATGGATATTGCCGTTGTCGGTGCCGGTGTATGTGTCGAGCTGGATGGGGACGGCAAGATATCCAAAGCCCGGTTGGGTCTCGGAGCGGTCGCCGAACGCCCATTGCTGGTCAGGGAAGCCGAAGCTGTTCTCGTAGGATCGAAACCCGATGAAGCGACCCTGGATCGTCTGGATGATGTTGCCCGACAGGCCGCGCGGCCCATCGACGATAAGCGCGGCACCAAGGAATTTCGAACGAAGGTGGCCGGTGTGCTGGCGCGCCGGGCCTGTAAAATAGCCTGTGAGAGAGCGGAGTCCCGTTAATGGCAAGACAACATGTAACAACTGAAATCAATGGCGACACTTATGAAGTGCTGTGCGAGGTTGATCAAACGCTGCTGGACGTGCTGCGCGATGAGTTGAATATGACCGGCACCAAGGAAGGGTGCGGAACAGGCGACTGTGGTGCCTGCAGCGTTATGCTCAATGACCGCCTGGTTTGCTCTTGCTTGGTACTCGCCGCCGAAGCCGACGGCGCTAAAGTCGAAACCATTGAGGGGATGGCACCCCATGAAGGATTGCATCCGCTACAGCAGAAGTTTCTGGAACACGCGGCCCTCCAGTGCGGCATTTGCACGCCGGGTTTCCTGGTCGCAGCTAAAGCGCTGCTGGACAAGAATCCGAACCCGACGGAGACGGAGGTGCGCTACTGGCTGGCGGGAAATCTCTGTCGCTGTACAGGTTACGATAAAATCATACGGGCGGTCATGGATGCCGCGGAAGAATTGCGCGCCTCTTGAGGGCAAGAGAAAGGTCGAGTGTTATGGATCAGAAACTTGAGCATGTGGGTAAGCGACCGATACGTCCCGACGGTGTTGACAAGGTAACCGGACGGGCGAAGTTTGGCGCTGATTTCAATTTGCCGGGACAACTTCACGGGCGGATTTTACGCAGCCCTCACCCCCACGCCCGTCTCGTTAGCATCGATACATCGGAAGCCGAAAAGCTCTCGGGGGTCAAAGCAGTTGTCACCCGCGACGATTTCAACGACCAGGAAATGAAACTCGTGCCCGCCGGGGAGTTGATGGTCAACTATCATGACCTCGTTCGAAACATTATGGCGCGCGAGAAAGTCCTCTATCAGGGGCATGCGGTTGCGGCGGTAGCTGCGACTCGGGCGTCTATTGCGCGCAGGGCGCTGAAGCTCATCAAGGTGGAGTACGAGATTCTACCCCACGTTCTGGATGTCGAGGAAGCGATGTCCGAAGATGCGCCGTTGCTGCATGACTGGATGCATACAGTCGGGGTCGAGCCTAGGCCTGAAAAACCTTCGAACATCGCGAAACGTGTCGAATTCGGTCACGGCGACGTGGACAAGGGATTTGCCGAAGCCGATGTGGTCATTGAGCGAACCTTCAATACCCAGCCCGTTCATCAGGGGTATATCGAGCCTCATGCCTGTGTCGCCAGCATGTCGGAAGACGGTCAGTCGGAAGTGTGGTGCACGACCCAGGGCCATTTCCAGGTACGTGGATTCTGTGCCGATCTTCTTGGTCTTGATCAGTCCAGCATTCGTGTTACCGCCTCCGAAATCGGGGGTGGTTTCGGCGGTAAAACCGCCGTTTATCTGGAGCCCGTTGCGCTCGCTTTATCGCGCAAGTCCAATCGTCCGGTGAAACTGGTCATGAGTCGCAGCGAGGTGTTTCTCGCGTCAGGTCCGGCCCCGGGAGCGAAAGTCCAGGTCAAGATTGGGGCGACCCGGGACGGGAAAATAACCGCCGGACAGGCCGTTCTCAAATATCAGGCCGGGGGATTTCAGGGATCGCCGGTGCAACCCGGCGCCATGTGCGCCTTTGCTCCCTATGACCTGGAAAATGTCCAGGCTATCGGTTTCGATGTCGTCACCAACCGTCCCAAGACCGCGGCATATCGGGCTCCGGGAGCGCCAATATCGGAATTTGCCGTAGAGAGCGTGATCGATGAACTGGCCAAAAAACTCGACATCGATCCCCTGGATTTCAGGCTGAAAAACGCGGCCCGGGAAGGATCAAAATCTTCCTATGGTCCCAAGTTCGGACCCATCGGTCTGGTGCAGACACTGGAAAAGGCGAAAGCGCACGATCATTATCAGGCTTCGCTCGGGAAAGATCAGGGCCGAGGCGTGGCGTCCGGATTCTGGTTCAACGCCGGTGGCGATACCTGTGTCAACCTGACCGTTAATGGAGACGGCACTGCGACCGTCGTTGTGGGAACACCGGATATCGGCGGATCGCGGGCATCAATGGCGATGATGGCTGCGGAAGAACTGAATCTGCCCCTTGATAAAGTCAAAGCGGTGATTGGAGATACGGCGGCCCTCGGATTTAATTTCGTCACCGGAGGAAGCCGTGCGACTTTTGCGAGCGGCATGGCCACCGTAAACGCCGCCAAGGCGGCCAAGGCTGAAATGTGCCGGCGCGCCGCCAAAATCTGGGACATACCCGAAGAGGCCGTGGAATGGGAAGATGGCTCGGTGAAACCGGCCGGGGAGAATGCGGGAGAGTTTGAGCCCATGTCACTCAAGGAGATCGCCGCACTCGCGCCGAAAACAGGTGGTCCCATCGTCGGAATGTCGCAGATCAATGCCCAGGGTGCCGCGCCAAGTTTCGGAACCCACATCGTCGATTTGGAAGTGGACCGGGAAACCGGCCGCGTCACTATCCTGCGGTACACGGTATTACAGGATGCGGGCCGGGCGATTCATCCCGCCTATGTCGAGGGGCAGTTCCAGGGCGGTGCGGCCCAGGGAATTGGCTGGGCCCTGAATGAGGAATATATCTACAATGAAGACGGATTACTGGAAAATCCGAATTTCCTCGATTATCGCATCCCTGTAGCATCAGATCTGCCGATGATCGACACGGTCATTATTGAAGAGCCAAACCCGCGCCACCCCTACGGGGTTCGGGGTGTCGGTGAAACGCCTATCGTACCGCCGATGGCTGCGATCGCCAACGCTCTGGAAAACGCGCTCGGTATCCGTTTCACGGATTTGCCCATGTCGCCGCCCAAGGTTCTGGCCGCCCTCGACGCCTGATCCGCTTGCAACAGAGGAACACAATCCGTGGTTCACATCGTTCTCGGAGGTCAACTCAAGCAATATACTGGCGGGCAAAATCAGCTGGAGATAGACGCCAGTACTATTCATCAACTCTTTGTCCGCCTCGAAAAGCGGTTCCCGGAACTGGGGCCGCATATCGAAGGCGGATTGGCGGTTGCCATAGACGGGCAGATTTACCAGGATTCCTGGTTTGAGCCTATTTCCGATGAAAACGAGATTCATATCCTTCCCCAGATTGCCGGAGGATAGGGGCAAACGGAGTATAGGCGTAGAAGGGGGAAGAGGCCCGGCGGCTTGCAGGCTCAGCCCTTCCAAAAGTCACGGATTGATATAATCGACGACGAACAAGTTCAAAGAGCGGTCCAAAATTCTGCCGGTCCCGCAAATCGCTGCGCCAGGGGACAACCGAACAAGGGATCAGCGAGGAAAGGAATAAAGATTGTCGGCCCTGTCGCGACTTGAAAAGTTTACGGGATCGAGCGTCCGCGATCAGGCCACGTCTTTTCTGGTGGCTACCGGCCACAGCGGCATACACTGGATCGTCGCCACGGTCTTTGTGCTGTTGCCCTTTCTCCAGGAAAGCCTGGGGCTGAGCTATACCGAAGCCGGGCTGATTGCCTCCCTGTTTCATTTCTCGTCCTTTTCGGCCAACGTGGCGAGCGGGGCGATCGTTGATTTGAGCGGCAAACGGGTGCTGATTCAGGCCCTGTCCCTGGCCGTCGGAGCGTGTGCCCTGATTGTCATCGGTGTCGGCGGCACGTTATATCTTATCGTGCCGGCGATTGTCGTTATGGGCTTCACCAACAACATCTGGCACCCGGCGGCCATAACCTTCCTGTCGCAGCGTTATCCCCGCAACAAGGGGCTGGCCCTATCCATCCATACCCTGGGGGCCACCATGGGCGATATTTTCGCACCGCTGTTCGCAGGCTCGCTTCTGGTCCTTTTTTCCTGGCAGGCCGTCGCCCCCATGAGCGCTCTGCCGGTGCTGATGGTCGCGGCACTTCTCTACTTT
>JANQOC010000673.1 GCA_028279265.1 Hyphomicrobiales bacterium | reverse complement strand
CTTATCAGTTCCGAGTTTTCACCGCCGCGGGAATCCTGCAGTATCCTGTTAAAAGGTTCCGGCTTGTCCATACTCAGGGACTTGTGAGAAATTTTCAGAGTATCCAGGAGTTTCCCCAGATTAATGAGTTTTTCTCGCGAGGGTGGTGCATGGACCCGGTAGATGAGCGGACTTTTTTTCCGTTCCAGAGTTTCGGCCGCCGCAACATTTGCCTGGATCATGAACTCCTCGATCAGCCGGTGCGCATCCAGTCGTTCTGGCGTCGTTACACCTGACACCCGGCCCTTGTCGTCCAGAATAATCTTGCGCTCCGGCAAATCGAGATCCAGAGGCGCGCGCTTTTTTCGTGCCTTGTCGACGGCTTTATAAGCCTGCCAGAGAGGTTGTAATACCGATTGGTAAATGTCCCGGGGTACTGAGTTGGCGGCATTGTCAATTGCCGCCTGCGCCTCGTCATAGGACAGTTTGGCGGCCGATCGCATGAGGCCCCGAATAAATTCATGACGTATTTTTTTACCGGATTTGTCGAAGACCATTTTTGCTGCCAGGCAGGAGCGATCGACGCCTTCCTTCAGAGAGCATAAATCATTGGATAGTTTCTCCGGCAACATGGGAACCACGCGGTCAGGAAAGTAAACCGAATTGCCGCGCTTTTCCGCTTCTCGATCAATGGCTGTTCCGGGCCGGACGAAATGAGCGACATCGGCGATAGCCACATACACGATCCAGCCATTTTCGTTTCCGGGCTCATCATCGGGCGCGGCCCAAACAGCGTCGTCATGGTCCCTTGCATCCGATGGATCGATGGTAATGAAGGGAATGTGTCGCAAGTCCGTGCGCTCGCGAGGTCGTGGTGCTTTAAGGTTCTTCAGTTCCTCGGCGACGCGTTCGGAAAACTCGTGGGGGAGACCGGCATTGTGAATGGCAATCAGGCTGATCGCCCCCTGGTCATCGGGATTTCCGAGAGTGGAGAGAACGCGGGCTTTTGCGAGGCCAAAGCGGCCGGCTTTCTGTATCTCGAAGGTGACGAGTTCGCCGTCTTTGGCACCGCCTTCATCTCCCTTGGGAACGGTCCATTCGCGCAATTGTTTCTTGTCGATGGGATCGATGACACCGCCACGGCCTCTGACATTTCGGTAAATGCCGAGCAATCGCACCCGGTTACGCGGCAGTTTTTTTATGACCGATGCCTGATATAAATATCCTTCCGCCGTCAACGGATCGGCTTTTTGAATGCGGCAAAGAGCGCGATCGCCAATACCGACGTTTGGGGCACGGCTGTTCTTGCCACCACTTTCCTGTATCAGGACCCGGGGCCGGTTTCCCTCTTCTTCCTCCCAGTTTGCCGGCTCGCCCACATAGTCGCCGAAACTGTCTTGCTCCACAATTTCAAGGACCGTGACTTTCGGCAGTTTTCCTTGACGTCTAAGGCGACTGCGGTGTCCCGTCAATAATCCCTCATCCGCCATCTCCTTGAGAAGCTGCTTGAGTTGGACGCGGTCGCTGCCGCGGATATTGAAGGCGCGGGCGATTTCGCGTTTGCCGATTTTACTTTCGGAGGACTCGACAAAGTCCAGAATGTCTTCCTTGCTCGGAAAACTCTGGCGGGATTTGGATTTCCCGGGTTTGGACTTGCCGGCCATGTCCTGAGAATCCTAGCTGGCCGATTCAGACGAGGAAGCTGCCGTTTTGGATTTTGCCGATTTTGTTTTGCGTGGGGCCGCCTTGCCGGTTTTAGACTTTGCTTTTGCCGTTGATTTGGTAGCGGATTTTGCTTTGGATTTCGTCGTCTTTGCTTTCGGTTTGGCGCGGGCCCGGGTTTTCTTGGCTCCGCCCTTTTCAGCCTTGGCCTTAACCAGGGCAACGGCTTCTTCCAAAGTGATGGTTTCCGGGTCGGCGGATTTTGGCAGGGTGGCGTTAATCTTGCCGTTTTTGACATAAGGCCCATAGCGGCCGGACATAACCTGGACGGGACCCGTGAGATCCGCGTGTTCGCCAAGCTCCTTGAGTACACTGGCGCGTTGCCGCGGGCCTGCCGATTTCTTTTCTGCGAGCAAGGTTACGGCGCGGTTGATCCCGACCGTAAAGACATCAGGGCCGCTCTCAAGATTAGCATAGGATCCATCATGCTCGATATAAGGCCCATAGCGTCCGAAATTGGCTTTGATGGGCTTGTCCGTTTCCGGATGATTGCCGATTATGCGGGGCAGTGACAGGAGTTCCAGGGCCAGTTTCAGATCAACAGTCTGTGGATCGTAGTCCTTGGGAACGGAAGAGCGCTTCGGCTTCTTATCTTCTTCCACGTCGCCTAGCTGCACATAAGGTCCAAAACGCCCGGTCCTCAGGGTGACAGGTAAACCGGTTTCAGGATCTTCGCCGAGTAGTTTGCCATCGCTTGAGGCCTCCTCACCCACAGGCTGGTCGCTTTCTGAGAACTGGCGCGTGTACCGGCAGTCCGGATAGTTGGTGCAACCGACAAAGGCACCGTAGCGGCCGACCTTCAGACCGATCTGACCATCTTCACAGGCCGGGCATTTACGCGGGTCGGAGCCGTCACCTGGGTCCCGGAAGATATGGGGACCGAGGATTTCATTGAGAGCATCGAGAACCTCCGATATCCGGAGATCCTTGATTTCATCAACAGCGCCAATGAACTCCTGCCAGAAATCCCGCAGCACATCTTTCCAGAGGAGTTTATTGTCGGATATGAGGTCGAGCTTTTGTTCCAGGTCGGCGGTAAAGTCGTACTCCACGTAGCGGGAAAAGAAACTCTCCAGGAAGGCCGTAACGAGGCGGCCCTTGTCTTCCGGGATCAAACGTTTCTTGTCGAAGCGGACATATTCCCGGTCCCGCAGCACGCCCAGGGTCGACGCGTAAGTCGATGGACGTCCGATCCCTAACTCCTCCATGTTTTTGACAAGCGTGGCCTCGGTAAATCGGGGTGGCGGCTCGGTGAAATGCTGCTTTGCTTCGATTTTATTGTCGCTGATGGCATCCCCCTTGGCCAGTGGCGGCAGGCGGCGATCATCGTCGTCTTCCGAGTCGGACTTTTCGTCCTGACCTTCTTCATAGAGTTTGAGAAACCCATCAAAGACGAGAACGGACCCGTTGGCCCGCAATCCGTAGCTGCCGCCATCGGTGCCTGTGACGGCGATGTCCACTGTGGTCCTTTCGAATTCGGCACTTTGCATCTGGCTGGCAATGGTTCGCTGCCAAATCAGTTTGTAAAGGCGGGCACCGTCCTTATCGAGGCTGCCGGCGATATCGTCGGGTAGTCGGCTGAGATCCGTGGGACGCACCGCCTCGTGCGCTTCCTGGGCGTTCTTAGCCTTGGATTTGTATTCCCGGGGAGATTGGGGAAGATAGGTCTGTCCAAACTGTCCTGCAATCACCTCGCGACAGGCCTGGACCGCTTCCGGCACGATCTGAACCCCGTCGGTCCGCATATAGGTAATCAGTCCCACGGTTTCGGCTCCCCCGCCTTCAGGAGAGTTGAGCTCTATCCCTTCGTAGAGCTTCTGGGCGACCTGCATCGTGCGCCGGGCTCCGAAACCAAGCTTTCGGGACGCTTCCTGTTGAAGGGTCGAAGTCGTAAAGGGGGCCTGGGGATTACGCTTCTGGGCCCGGCTTTCGACAGATTTGATCGAATAGGAGGCTTTGGTCAGTGCCGTCTTCAGGCGTGTTGCCTCTTCTTCATTCTCAATGTCCAGGCGTCCAAGTTTCTTGTCACCAACAGTGGTCAGTCGGGCGAGGAATGTCTCACCGGAATCTTTCTTAAGCTGGGCTTCGAGGGACCAGTATTCCTGAGATTTAAATTTCTCGATTTCAAGCTCGCGATCACAGATTAAGCGTAATGCGACGGACTGCACACGCCCGGCCGAACGCGAACCCGGCAGTTTCCGCCAAAGCACCGGCGACAGCGTAAAGCCGACGAGATAGTCCAGGGCCCGGCGGGCGAGATAGGCTGATACCAGCGGTTGATCAATTTCCCGGGGATGTTCCAGAGCTTCAAAAATCGCCTTTTTTGTTACCGCATTAAAGGCAACCCGCTCAATGTCGACATCCTTGAGGGCTTTTTTCTGCTGCAGGACCTGCAGAATATGCCAGGAGATGGCCTCACCTTCCCGGTCCGGGTCGGTTGCCAGAATGAGTTTGTCCGCCCCTTTGACAGCTTTGGTTATCTCGCTGAGAATTTTGCTCGACTTGCCGTCCGTATCCCAGTGCATTTCGAAGTCATTTTCAGGTTGAACCGACCCGTTTTTCGATGGGAGATCCCGCACGTGTCCAAAAGAGGCGATGACTTTGTAATCTTTGCCGAGATATTTGTTGATAGTTTTGGCCTTCGCGGCGGATTCAACGATCACAATATTCATGTAATGACTTCCGATATGAATGCCGGTTCCGGGCGTTGTGATGCCGTGCCGACTGGGCTTTCAGTTGATCTGGCGCCAGAACATGGGGAATTCGGTTCCCCGTGTCAAATGGGCTTTTGTTAAATAATCGAACTCAATGCAAATTGCGAGAGAACAAATTATCAATTATAACGGGAAAAATGCACTCTATAAGTGTATATCTGCCGTATTTCACATATTTAGCGATTTACAGCCGGGAAATGCCTGTCTCGTCAGCCTAACGGCACAAGGGAAACGAATTGCTGGCCGTGCCGGATCAGACGCTGATCAAGCTCAAGTTCCAGCAGGATTATGTGAACTTCGCGGGCCGTCAGGCCTGTTTGGCGGATGAGTTCGTCAATTTCCACCGGAGATATGCCGAGATTTTCACGAACCAGCTTGCGCGCTTGGCCTTTGATCTCGGGAACGTCGTTTTGGGTTTGTTCAAATAGTGCAGAAGGTTGGGCCGGTATCTGGCTGGCAATCTGATCCATTTTTCCGATTTGGGATTGCAGTGCATTCCAGACATCATTACCGCTACAGGCCACACCTGCTCCTTCCTGCAGGAGCCGATTGGTGCCACTCGCCCGCGGATCGAGGGGATTACCCGGGACTGCGAAGACATCCCGG
>JANQOC010000666.1 GCA_028279265.1 Hyphomicrobiales bacterium | reverse complement strand
CCGGGCAAAGGCGTCAAGGGTGGGAAGGGTACCCAGAATTGGGATCTCGAGTGGATCCAGAGAAGCCCTGAGCAGGGCTTCATGTCTCGCACTGGCGACACGATTGAGAATTAGGCCTTTGATTTCACAATTCGCTTCATAGTCTCTAAATCCTTTGACCAGTGCGGCCGTGGATTGCGCCTGGCCGGCGACGTTGACGATGAATATAATCGGAAGTTTGAACCGCTGAACAATTTCCGCGGTGGATCCCCGGCCTGCGCTTGTCCCGTCAAACAACCCCATAACTCCTTCGATGAGACAGAGCCGGTTTCCCGTGAAAACAGAACTTATGAGATTGTCGAGTAGGTCGGTGCGCATCGCCCAGCTGTCCAGGTTAAAGGACGGGGAGCCCGTGGCGACCTCGTGAAACCGAGGATCGATATAGTCCGGACCAACTTTGGCGGCCCCAACTTCGTGGCCTGCTCGTTTCAGAGCGTACATGAGCCCGAGGGAAATAATTGTTTTTCCTGATCCGGTCGAAGGGGCTGCGATGACTGCGCCTTTAGCCAATCTGATTCTCCCGGGCCCGATCCACATACCAGTCGAGGGCGTGATGCATCTCCCCGACAGCGCCGATAACAATTATCGCCGGTTTCGGGATGGGCGCTGTATCCAGTGTCGATGCGGCTTCGTAGAGTGTCGTTTCGGTAATTTTCTGATGTGGCAAAGTCGCGTCAGAAACAATGGCCACCCGGTCATTTCCATCGCGTCCATAAGAGATCAGCTTGCTAGAAATATCGGCGAAGTTCTTGAGTGCCATATAGAGCACAATCACCGGTGAAGCCTGGGCGACAGCTTTCCAGTCGACACTGGCGGGCATATTTCCCGAAGCGTCATGTCCGGTCAGAAAAATTACACTGTGGTTGGTTTCCCTGTGAGTAACCGGAATTCCCGCATAACCCAGTCCGCCGATCCCTGCTGAAATCCCGGGAACGATCCGGTAGGGGATCTGTGCCCGGGCGAGCATCTGGCACTCCTCGCCGCCGCGTCCAAAAACAAACGGATCACCGCCTTTGAGCCTGAGAACACGCTTGCCGGCCTTTGCAAATTCAATGAGCTTCAGTGAGATGTCACCTTGTTCCGGGGAGGGTTTGCCCCCGCGTTTTCCCGCATACACAATCTGACAATCATCTCGGGTCCAGTCCAGGAGTTTGTCGTTGACCAGGGCATCGTAAATGACAACATCTGCCGTGTTCAAGGCATGATAGCCGAGCAAAGTTAGCAGCCCCGGAGCTCCGGGTCCGGCCCCCACCAGCCACACGGAACCGGTTTCAAATTCCGGAAAATCCTCGCCGTCCAATTGGGCAAAACCGGTATTATCCGGTTCAGAAGACGGCAGACGACCGATACGGCCAGAAATGGATTTTGTGAAACGATTGTCCAACCTCTTTTCTCCATTCTTCCAAGATTGTATAGATCGATCTTATGTCTTCTGCAATCGAAGAAGAAAAAACTGCACTGCGCCGGGGATGGACGACGGGTGCCTGCGCGACCGCCGCAACACGGGCGGCGTTCTGCAGGCTTTTAACGGGCGAATTTCCGGATCCCGTGACCATTACACTGCCCGGTGGTGAGAAACCGGCATTTGCGCTGGCCAGAGAAGAATTCGGTTCCAACTGGGCCATGGCCGGCATTGTCAAGGATGCGGGGGATGACCCGGACGTGACGCACGGCGCTCTTATTCAGGTCAGAGTCTCCCGCTTGTCCGAGGGGCAGGGTATTCAGTTCAGGGCCGGAAAGGGGGTCGGAAGGGTCACCAAGGACGGGCTGCCGATCCCACCCGGTGAACCCGCAATCAATCCCGTCCCGCGACGTATGATGACCGAAGTCGTTGAGGAATTAGCCATCCAGCATAAATCTGCGACAGATTTGGAAATTGAGATCAGTGTTCCCGGCGGCGAAGAAATGGCCTTGAAAACCTGGAATCCTCGCCTTGGCATTGTCGACGGTATTTCCATTCTGGGGACCACGGGCATTGTGCGTCCCTTTTCCTGTTCCGCCTGGATTCATGCCATCCACCGGGGTATCGATGTGGCCCGGGCCTCGGGTCTTGATCATGTTGCGGGTGCCACGGGCTCGACATCGGAGGCTGCGGTCCAGAAATACTATGACCTTCCTCTTGAAGCGTTGATTGATATGGGGGATTTTGTTGGCGGAATGCTGAAATATCTGCGCCGGCATCCTGTGAAACATGTGACCGTGGCCGGAGGATTTGGCA
>JANQOC010000663.1 GCA_028279265.1 Hyphomicrobiales bacterium | reverse complement strand
ATTGTCCTTGGAGACCTGCATGTAGATGGGCAGGCCGTCCTCAAAACGATGTTCCCAATCCACTTTAAACCCAAGGAAGTCGCAGTAAAATTCTCGGGCCTTCGCTTCGTCGAAAATGCGAAAGATGCTGATAATTTCACCATAAGCCATTTTTGCTCCTCTGGTCTTGTTGGCGGTTGCGACACCAGTTTGACCAACGGCGTCATTCAATTGATACCCGACCCTTTATCAAACCGGCGATCAGGCGGCATTCTCCGTCAGCAGGAAACCGCCGGATTGGCGCTTCCAGAGCTGCGCATAAAGTCCATCGAGTTCGATCAGGGAATCGTGACTTCCCTGTTCGACAATGTTGCCTCTATCCATGATGACCAGGCGGTCCATGGCCGCGATAGTCGACAATCGGTGGGCAATGGCAATCACGGTTTTGCCCTGCATGAGATTGTAAAGCTGGTCCTGAATGGCGAACTCCACCTCGCTGTCGAGGGCAGAGGTGGCCTCGTCAAGTACCAGGATCGGGGCATCTTTCAAGAGAATACGTGCGATTGCAACACGCTGGCGCTGACCACCGGACAGTTTGACACCGCGCTCACCCACATGGGCTTCGTAACCTTTTCGCCCTTTGGGGTCTTCGAGGTCGGCAATGAATTCTTCCGCCTGCGCCTGTTTGGCGGCGAGCCGGGCCGCAGCTTCCCCGGCCGCCGGGTTTCCGTAAAGGATATTGTCCAGCACCGAACGATGAAGCAGGGACGTATCCTGGGATACGACACCGATAAGGGCGCGGACACTTTCCTGGGTGCACTCGGCGATATTCTGACCGTCGATTAGAATACGTCCCCTTTCGAGGTCATAGAAACGCAGCAGCAGGCTGACCAGTGTCGACTTTCCGGCACCAGAGCGGCCAACAAGACCCACTTTCTCACCCGCCTCGATGTTCAGCGACAAATTGTCGATGATACCGGCGGACCGGTCATAGTTGAATCGGATATTGTCGAACGCGATCCGGCCTTCACTGACCTGCAAGGGTTTGGCCGCCGGCTTATCGGTCACGGCGATGGGATTGGAGATTGTTTCCATACCCTCCTGCACCGTTCCGATATTCTCGAAGATTGATGTCACCACCCACATGATCCATCCGGCCATATTGTTGATGCGGATCACGAGTCCGGCCGCAAGGGCAATGGCGCCAATGGTGATAAGTCCCGTGTTCCACAGCCACAGAGCTATGCCCAGGGTCGAAACAATAAGGATACCGTTGGCGGTCCACACCGCGATATCCATGAGCGTGACTTGCCGGGACAGGCCCCTGAATTCCGTGACCACATCGTTCATGGCCTCGCGCACATGGTTGTCCTCGAGATCGGCATGGGCGAACAATTTCAGGGTCTGAATATTGGTATAGCTGTCGACAATACGGCCGGTCAGCATGGAGCGGGTCTCCGATGCCTGGGCGGAGCGGTTTTTGATGCGTGGAACAAAATAGGCGAGGATTCCAGCAAATCCGAATATCCATAAAACAAGCGGCAGCGCCAGGCGCAGATCAAGACTGGCGAACAGAACCAGGGCGCTGAAGGCATACACCATCACAAACCACAGCGCATCGACGGACTGGACGACGGACTCCCGCAGCGACGGGCCTGTTTGCATGACCTTGTTGGCGATGCGTCCGGCAAAGTCATTCTGAAAGAATGAAAGGCTCTGGCGCACCACATAGCGATGCATCTGCCATCTGAGCAGGTTCGTGAAGCTCGGATTAATCGCCTGATCGACAATCAGGGAATGAAGCCCGAACAGCACGGGACGGATGATCAGGGCAACGAAAGCCATCCAGATCAGCAGCGTTGCGTGCTCTGCGAAAAATGACTTGGTGGTATCCGCGGCTCTCAGAAGATCAACGATCTCACCGACAAAGGTAAACAGGGAAACCTCGACAATGGCGGCGCTGAAACCGGTAACCAGGGCAACGGCGAAGATCGGCCAGACCTGTCGGATATAACTCCAGTAGAACGCCAGTATCGTCGTCGGCGGCTGGACTATGGGTACGGTTTTAAATGGATCTATGAGGTTTTCAAACCATCGAAACATTACGGGACTCCGGAATAGCTACATTATTGCTGAATTAGGCGCCTAAAACGCCGACCGGATGTCTGTTCGATGGCAAATTCGGGTAATGATTTGCCTAAAAGTCTTCCGGTCTGTTCATAACCAGGGGACTGAAATCATGTTTTTAAACCTCTCTTCCTGAGATAGGGACCGGGCTTATAACATAACTCGTTTACGGAAAAAAGCCC
>JANQOC010000657.1 GCA_028279265.1 Hyphomicrobiales bacterium | reverse complement strand
ATATCAATGACTTCGCTGCGTATTTGTTCCAGGGTGAACGGTTTGTGCAGAATACCCTGAACGAGACCGTCAATGTTCTCCGCGCGCTGAAGTTGATTGATGACACCGCTGATCAGCAGGATCGACATTTCTGAATTTTCGGCAGCCGCCTGTTTTGCCAGTTCAATACCATCTATTCCCGGCATCTGGATATCCGCGATCAGGATATCAAAGCCGTCGGATCCACCTTTGAGTATCTCCAGGGCCTCTTCACCGTTCCGGGTCGCGACGACTTCGTGATTGTCGCCTTCCAATGCGAGACAGACAAAATCTCGAATACCTTCATCATCTTCTGCCAGAAGTACATGCGCCATATTCGCCTCCGCTTGGGATCAGTCAAACAATTCGGGGAGAACGCATCCAAAACATACTAAACAATTTAATTATTGCACGATTCGCCCGACAAAGGGGAGTTCGCGAAAACGGTGATCCAGGTCCATGCCATAGCCGACCACAAAAACATCCGGACAGCGATAGGCAAGGAAATCTGCCTCGACATCGACAACCCGTCGTGTGGGTTTTTCCAATAACACGCAGGTACAGACGCGATTGGCCCCGCGCGCGGCGATGAGATCCTTGGCGAACGCCAGGGTGTGCCCTGACTCCAAAATATCATCGATGAGCAGAACATCCCGATTTTCGACTATAGCGCTGATATCTCTCAATATTTCAACATTGCCTGTCGATTCTGTACCGCGATAGCTGGCAAGGGATAGAAAGTCGATTTCCGGTGACACACCCGCCTCGTAAAGTCCCCGTATGAGATCTGCAGCAAATATGAAACTGCCCTTCAAAATCGGCACGACCACGAGATCTTCAAACTTCTCCTGCGCAATTTCAACAGCGAGTTCGGCAATTCTCTGCTTGATATCTTCAGCGGAATAGATGGTTTCTATTTCAGGTTTATCCACAGTTCTATCTCTAATTGTTGTGAAAATGAGCGCGTGATTCTGTGTTGGCTGATTATTTCGCAAACAGAATTTGCAGGCTTTGGGCTTCCTTGGGTGGGGCGGGTACAATGACCTCAAAAGGTTTGGACTGATGGGCCGCCACGTTCGCATCGGTCAACTGCTTTGACCAGAGGACGATATCCTGATTGTCCGCATTCCGAAATGCCAGACGCAGCCGCGGGATCGGTTTCCGATCACCGGTCAGATTTTTCACAACCCCTTGTATGGCAACAACGGGTTCACCGTTTTTTTCGATCCACTCGTAGCGGACTTCCTCAAAGGTCAATCCCCGGACATTAATGCTCTCGCCAAAGAGTTCGTAAAGGTCCGCCGCTGCCGGCAGGATTTTCACGACTTCTTTACGATAGGTATAGGATCCGCCAATCAGCGAGAGCACAACACCTGTAAACATGAGCCAGGAAAGCATCACGACAATTCGTGAGGGGCCGGTTTTCGCGGGCTGCGAGGAACCGACGACGGCTTCCGGGGCCGGAAGCTTCCAGTCCTCTAACTGGTCCTCTTCCTCTGTTTCCTCTGGCGCTTCGGCTTCAAGTTCGACTTCTTTCTCTGCCGCATCTGCAATGTCTTCCGGTTCTTCCTGCGCAGCGACATCCTCGGCCGGAGCTTCGTCTTCGGCGGGATCATTTTCGCTGTCGGCTTCGAGAACGGGCTCCTCGACGATCTCCGGTTCCTG
>JANQOC010000623.1 GCA_028279265.1 Hyphomicrobiales bacterium | reverse complement strand
TCATAGGATCTCTGAATATCTTCTTCCGCAGTGGATGTTGTGAGGACTATGATCGGAATTTTTCGAAAAGCGCGATCCGCTTTCAATTGCATCATTGCCGTACGACCATCAATTTTGGGCATGTTCAAATCCAACAAGATCAGGCTCGGTAGATTTCTCGAACTGTAATCTCCTTCGGCATTCATGTATTGAAGCAGTTCTTCTCCATTCTCGACAAAATCGATCATGTGATTGAATTTGCTTTCGCCGAATGCAGATTCGATCAAATATCGATCATCGGGATCGTCTTCCGCAATCAAGATTGGCAGATGTCCTGAGTGAGGGTCAGTTTGTGTGATCAGTTCAGTACTTCCGGCCCCATCATTATCAGCACTCTCAGACGCAACAGTAGTTCGGTGCGCAGCGTTCAGAAGCTTCGTCCTCGGTTCCGCTTCCTCAGCAAAATTCGATACGACCTGGAGTCGTTTAGGTGACAAAAATCGGGGTTGAGATTCGAAATTGATAGCCGCCTGTTCACCATTTCTCCAGACCACCATCCCGTCGACTTCCATGCCATCCAGCTCGACGATGAGTTTAAACTTGTCAGGAATTCTCTGATCCGGATGAAGCTGAATGCGCGCACCGGTATCCGAGAGGTCGCGAACAACACAGGGCAAAGACATATTCCCGTTAGAATATGAAATCATAGCGCCCTTCAAAACTCTTTTGCGACTGTGCAAACGACGATCCGTCATAGTTCACCCCTTCAGAAATTATGGGAAACTATTGAATAAATTGATTAATTTCCAATTAAATTAGACTTATTGGTCGATAGGAATGATGGTCGATGCACACCGGGTCAAACCGCCAGCAACTCTTGCAACAATCGATTGTCGTTAGAGTTTTCGCAGAGGTCGGCCAGGCAAAAAATCAGATTTGAGTGAGCTTGATTGCCGTCGGTTAAGTTACTCAAGAGTTACCGGTGTCACAAATCCCGGAGGCTTAACAGCCAATACGGAACAATCAATCGTGTTGAGGATACCTTCAGCCGTACGGCCGATAAATAATCCCGGGATATCAGTACGCAGGACCGTTCCCATTACGATCAGGTCAATATCCAGATCTTTGACCAGGCCGGGAATGACATTGAGAGCAGGCCCCCGTTGCAGTATCGTCTTCGGTTGAACCGCATCAAAAATATCTTGTCCAATCCAGTCCCGGGCTTTTCGAAGCAATCTTTCAAGGGAAATCTGATGGGCACTTTCAACCTTGTTGACAAAGGATTCCATTTCGCCTTCGCCGAGTTCAATTCTCGACCGTCTCATAAAATCCTCGCCCGGAACCTCCCACGCATGGACAACATGACAATCTCGTCCCTCTTCGTGGGCAAGAGATGCGGCTAACTCCAGGATCATTCGATTCACGGGTTCGACGGATCCTCCATCTCCCTCGTCAAAGGCATCGAAGTCAACCGGAGCCATGATTCGACGAATTGGCGTGAGTTCCGTTGACTTTACGAGCATGACCGGACAGGGACATTTACGCATCAAATGCATATCTGTCGTACCGAAAAGACGGTCTGCGGTCGTCCCCGTTCCTTCCGCTGATTTAACCACCAGGTCCCGGTCATTGCGAATAACTTCATGAATAATTTCCAGGAACGGAGTGCCCTCGGTGATTTTCGTTTCTATTTCGACCCGTTCGGCAAAACTTTCATGTAGTTTATTGAGAATTGCTTCCGTTTCTCTCCGACGTTCCTGCTGAGACATTTGCGGAATGAGACGGTCGAGATAAGCTGGAATGGGGTCCATCACAAGATGTACGGTCAAACGGGCGTTATTGCTTTCCGCCAGGCTTACGGCATGATGAAAAGCACCAGCAACCATGCTGGACTCGGTCACATAGAGAATGTTCTTAAATCTGTTCATTGTGTCCCCATGAATCTTCGAAAGAAAAATCGTCTTTCGATATGGCCTCAGACCACAAGCAAATTACACCTATTGTCGTTTCCACCCTTTGGCTTATCGCCTTACCGAGATTTCCAGCTCCTGCAATTCATTCAAATTCGTATCCGCCTTCGATGAATCGCAGGGATACTCTGCAACAATATATACCTGCTTCACTAGGGAATTAATAAATTATGAATGAAAAGAA
>JANQOC010000599.1 GCA_028279265.1 Hyphomicrobiales bacterium | reverse complement strand
ATGTTCGCGGTCGGCATTCTCGATGACATCCCAATGGTCCGGCAGTTCCGGCATGTTTTCCCATTCGGGGAGCTGGAACGAACCCGGGACTTTCGGCGTGCTCCAGTCAGGCCTGAAATGGAACTTGCCGTCCGCGTGGGCGAAGCCGTTGATGAAGTGTGCTGTTTCGAAATCGGGCTGACAGTCGAGCCAGTTCTCGACCTCCAGGACTTCGAGAGATCCGTGGCGGGAATCCTGCAGCGTCCGGTCGATGAGTTCCCGTGCGGTCATCGTGAATCCCGGGTGCTCAGCTCCCAGCCGCCCTGCCAATGCGCAAATCACGTCATGGTTCGACCGGCATTCCCCGGGTGCCTCGACGAGTTTGAGCCCAAGTTCGATATGGTGATGGCCGCCGCTCTGATAGATGTCATCATGTTCAAGAAACATGGTTGCCGGCAACACGATATCCGCCATCTTAGCGGTTTCGGTCATAAACTGCTCATGCACGGCGACAAACAGGTCCTGTCGCTGAAAGCCCTGTTTGACCAGATTCTGCTCCGGTGCGATCTCTACCGGGTTGGTGTTCTGGATAAAGAGCGCATGAACCGGCGGGCCGTCTTTCAAATCCTTCCTGCTGCCGGTGAGGATGGGGCCGATACGGGACTGATCCAAGGTGCGAACAGACGGGTCCCGCCGGTCCAATCCTTCGATAACGGTTTTATCCCATTGATAAATGCCGCCATTGTTCTGCAGTGTGCCCCCTCCCCTGTTGAGCCAGGCGCCGGTGATGACGGATATGCAACTCACCGCATGCATGTTAACGGTGCCATTGCGGGAGCGGGCAAAACCATAACCCAGACGGAAAAACGTGCGGGGTGTCCGGCCAATGAGACGGGCAAATGTCTCAATCGTTTCGACGGGTAACCCTGTTATGCCGGAGGCCCATTCCGGCGTTCTGTGCTTGACATGGTCGGCAAGTTCCCGGGGACAGTCCGAATATTTCTCAAGATAGTCCCAGTTTGCCAGGCCATCCCGGAAGAGGACGTGCATAATGGCCACGGCCAGAGCACCGTCGGTTCCGGGTTTCAGGCAGATCTTGATATCGGCCTGGGCCATGGTGGCATTTTCATAAACATCGACGACGGCGATCTTGGCGCCCCGGGTTTTGCGCGCCTTTGTGGCATGAGTCATTACGTTGACCTGGGTATGGACGGGATTCGTCCCCCAGATAACCACGAGATCCGACTCCGCCATCTCGCACGGGTCCGGGCCGGCCAGCCGGCCGGTGCCGGCAATAATGCCTGTGAACTGCGGCATGGTGCAAATGGTGTTTACCTGGCCGGAATATTTCTTCGTATGACGCAACCGGTTAATGCCGTCACGCATGACCAGTCCCATTGTACCGGCATAGTAGTAAGGCCAGATGGCCTGGGAACCATATTTGGCCTCGCAGGCGAGCAGCTTATCGGCAATTTCATCCAGGGCGTCATCCCAGGAAATTGGCCGAAAGTCTCCGGAATTTTTGTCTCCCACGCGCTGCAATGGCGTGCACAACCGGTCGGGATGGTGCAGCCGTTCCGCGTAGCGGGCCACCTTGGCACAGATGACCCCCGCCGTATATCGATGGTCGGGGGCTCCACGAATTCGGCCAATCCGATTGTCGCCGAGAATTTCAACTTCGAGGGCGCAGGTACTCGGGCAATCATGGGGGCAGGCGCTTTGGCCTATGGACGGCTGCAAATCTGTTTGGGTCATGGTGGCATCAAGACTATCGGGCGCGAAGCACGACGTCCAGTTCCGTCAACGCCGGCGCGCCGATACTGTGGCCACGCCATTGTGCCGTGGCAAAAAAAAAGCCCCGTCCGTTAGTAACGGACGGGAAGTCTTGGGAGGAAAAAACACGCACACTGAAATTGAAATATCGTGTACTTAAGTGTTTGCTGTCCGGTCGCGTAGCGTTCGCGCCGCGGACTAACCCAACTTTACTTTTGATTAATTGCGCCCCGCCTGACGGTCCTGTAATCCCCGCCTTTTTCGCGTCTTTTGACCTGGTCCCCACCAAAGCCGATTTTTTAAAGATCACGAATAGATATATTATCTTGCTATTCGATTCGCGAATCGAACGCAAGTTAAATTAATATTTCGATAATACTAGTTTTTTTGAATTAAAAGAAAGTCGGGTAATTACTGCACTATTTATACACAGTTAAGACACAACTCCAGTCAAACTCAGCCAAATGAGCTGCTTTACATGGGCAGAACTTGTCAATAGATCTCCGCTTTTGCCTGTCCTTCGGACATGGCCATTCAATGCCCGAAGACGGACCGAACCGATCTTCCGGGTGCACCCACACAAGTCTTAGGAAAAATAGTCCGAGAGATGTCTAACCGACGATCTCTCCGGCTTCGAAACACAGGCCGATTTCGATTTCGGCATTCTCCGCGGAGTCTGATCCGTGAACGGAATTGCGCTCGATATTCTCGGCAAACTCCTTGCGGATCGTGCCGGGCGCTGCCTCTTCCGGATTTGTCGCCCCCATGATCTCGCGGTTTTTGGCGACCGCATCCTCACCTTCCAGGACCTGCAGGACGATGGGAGCGGAGGTCATGAATGCAACGAGATCATTGTAAAATGGGCGCTCCTTGTGCACTTCGTAGAATTTCTGCGCCTGAGCCTCGGTCCATTGCACGCGTTTCGATGCGACAATTCTCAGACCGGCGGATTCAAATTTATCGATGATTTTACCGGTTATATTTCTTGCGGTCGCATCCGGTTTGATTATAGAAAGTGTTCGTTCTTGAGCCATAACGAAAAACCTGTTGCTGTTGTTACGGGAAGGCGCAGGGCCTGAAACTTTGAATTCGCGCCGCTTATAACCGGCACCGGACCAAACAGCAACCCATCAATTGTCACGTCAACGCAACCCCTGGAATGTCAATTGGACAGATTTCAGGTACCCGGACCCGGAATTCACCGACAGCGACCTTGTCCCATGCTTCACATCAACACCCTAACCTACAGGATTGAAGGCCGGACCCTCCTGGAAGGCGCCCGGGCCTCCATTGCCCTGGGCCACAGGGTCGGACTCGTCGGCCGGAACGGAACCGGCAAAACGACCCTGCTGAAACTGATCGATGGGACACTTCACGCGGATGAGGGAGATATCTCCTGCCCCCGGGGGCTCAGGACCGGCCGCCTGACGCAAGAAGCGCCAAACGGGCCGGAGAACTTGCTGGATACGGTTCTGAGTGCCGACCGCGAACGTGCCGACCTCCTGAAGCGGGCACAGGATCCCCAATCCGTTGAACATATTGCGGAAATTCAGCTCCGCCTCACGGACATCGATGCCCATTCGGCGCCCGCCCGGGCGGCAACCATACTGGCCGGCCTCGGATTTGACGAAGAAGCCCAGGCCCGGCCGTGCAACACATTTTCCGGCGGCTGGCGCATGCGTGTGGCGCTTGCCAGCCTGTTGTTCACCGAGCCTGACTTCCTGCTCCTGGATGAGCCCTCGAACTTTCTTGACCTCGAAGGTACCCAATGGTTGCGGTCTTTTATCCACAATTACCGGCACACGGTGATCCTGGTGAGCCACGACCGTGAACTTCTCAATGGCTGTGTGGATCATATTCTCTATCTGAACCACGGACGCCTGACCCTGTTCAGCGGCGGATACGACGCCTTTGAAAAAAGCCGCCTTGAAACCCAACGACGAAATTTGAAGCTCAAGAAACAGCAGGACGACGAACGGCGGCGACTGGAAGCTTTCGTCGAACGGTTCCGGGCCAAGGCCACGAAAGCGAGCCAGGCCCAGGCGCGGGTGAAGCGCCTGGAGAAAATGACACCCATTGCCGCCGAAATCGACCGCGAGGTTATTCCGTTTTTGTTTGCATCACCCGATCAGCCCCTGGGTAATCCGCTGGTGCGCATCGAACACGGTGCCGTCGGTTACACGCCGGATCAAACGGTACTCAGTCAGCTGGATCTCAGGATTGATGCCACGGACCGGATCGGTGTGCTCGGCCCCAATGGAAACGGCAAAAGTACACTTGCCAACCTCATCACTGATCGCCTGCAACTGCAAAAGGGAACAAAGCGCCAGTCGAAGAAGATGCGTGTCGGCTATTTCACTCAGAATCTGATTGATAATCTCAACAGCAAAATGACGCCCTATCAGTATTTCACCGATTTGTTCGAAGAGGCGACGGAAGCACAGAAACGCGCGAAGCTGGGCCAGTTCGGCTTCGGTATCGAGAAAGCCGATACGCCTGTTGCTAATCTGTCCGGCGGTGAGAAGGCCCGGCTGCTGTTTGCGATTATCAGCCTTGATAAACCGCATATGCTGGTTCTCGATGAACCCACAAATCACCTGGATGTGGACAGCCGTGAAGCGTTGATCCGGGCCCTGAACGAATTCGACGGCGCCCTCATTCTGATCAGCCATGACCGTCATCTTATTGAATCGACAGTTGATAATTTGTGGGTTGTGGGAAACGGTACCGCCGAACCTTACGACGGAACCCTCGATCAGTACATCAGTGCTCTGGATACAGCCCGGAAAAACAGCCTATCCCGATCCGAGGCAGCGAGCGGCGGCGGCAAGCCGATAACCAACACACGCCTGCAAAAACGTCGCGAAGCTGCGGCCCAGCGCGCCGAACTGGCACCGCTTAAGAAAAAGATGCTTGAGTGCGAAGAACGGGTTAACCGGCTAACTGAAACCCTCGAAGCCCTGGATGAGAAGCTGGCCAATCCCAAGCTCTATGAGCAGGACGGAGACCGTCTTCAAAAATTAACAAAGGAACGCGGCGAGATTGCCCGCGACCTGAGCACGGCGGAGGAAGCCTGGATAGCCGCAACCGAAGCCCTGGAAGAAGCGCAAACGCAGCAATCCTGAATTGTGAATTCTTCGACGGGTCTCGCATCTACCACAAGAACTTGCCCGTAACGCCCTAGGCGCGTTTCTCCCACTTGCCCGTTTCGCTCTGCTGCCAGTAGGTGACGTCATGGCCGTTATCAAGAGCGCTGCGGTAATTCTCGCGCGCGACGGAGACCGAATGTTCATCGTTCCCGTCGAACAGATAAACGACCCGTTCATAGCCCGACATATCATCCACGCTGGCGTTCTCGACAAGGAAGCGAATATTAGCGGTATTGGGATTGATATCCGATTGGGTCAGGAATACCGGATGCCGGTCTTCGGCGCCGTCCTTGCTCGTGCCGTGGGGAAGGAATGATGTATCATTGAAAGTCCAAAGCAGGGAGTCCAGGGCTTCGATACGCTCCTCGGTCGTCGCCTGAACGACCGCCCGCCACCCCCTCTCCAATGATTTTTCCAGAAGTCCCGGGAGGACTTTTTCGAGCGTCGTGCGCTCCAAATGGTAGAAAAGGACGTCGGTCATGAATCTTCCTTCTCCCTACTTCTGTTTTTGCACATAGGGATTCTTACCCTTTCGCAACTGCATTCTAAGGGGAACCCCTTCCAATCCGAACTCAGACCGTAAACTGTTTGTCAAATAACGCACATAGGAATCCGGGAGATTTTCCGGTTGCGAACAAAATACGATGAAGGTCGGCGGTCTGGCATTGGGCTGGGTCATATAACGCAATCGAATTCGACGGCCCGAGACCGCCGGCGGCGGATGCTGATCCACGGCTTCCCGCAGAAACTGGTTCAGCGCTCCGGTGGGAATGCGCTTGTTCCAGAGTTCGTAGATCCCGGTAACGGCCTTGAACAGAGCGTCCAGGCCCGATCCGCTTTTGGCGGAAACGGGTATCACCGGTATCCCGGATATTTGCGGCAGCAGGCGGGAGATATCGTCGCGGAGCTTGCGGATAACGGCTGATTTGTTCGTCACCATATCCCACTTATTGATGCATATCACGAGACCGCGCCCCTCGTTCACCACCATATCCGCGATCTGCAGATCCTGTTTCTCCAGGGCTCTGTCCGGCTCCATCAGGAGAAGCACAACCTCTGCAAATTTCGCTGAATTCAAGGCATCGCCGACCGACAGTTTTTCGAGCCGATCAGAGATTCTTGACCGCCGTCGCAATCCCGCAGTATCGAAGAGCCGAATGGGCCGGTCATTCCAGTCGAAGTCCACGAAAATCGAATCCCGGGTTAATCCGGCTTCCGGTCCGGTGATCATGCGTTCCTGATCGATGAGCTGATTGAAAAGGGTCGACTTGCCCACATTCGGTCGCCCCAGAATAGCAATTTTCAGGGGACGCTCATCATCGGGCAGTCCGTCATCATCCGCATCATCAGCTTCTTTTTGAATTTCATCAATTGCCTGGCTCAACTGATCCTGGAGGTCGCCAATATTGATGCCATGTTCAGCCGAAATAGGCAGAGGTTCGCCGAGACCAAGCTCATAGGCCTCGAACAGTCCGGTTTCCCCGGCGCGGCCTTCGGATTTGTTGGCAAGAAGAATTATCGGTTTGCCGGAGGCCCGCACCTGCGCCGCAAACGCCTTGTCGACGGGCGTAACGCCAACCCGGGCATCGATGACAAAAAGGATGATCTGCGCATCGGCAATCGCTTCTTCCGATTGCCGGCGCATGCGTTCCTCAATCGTCCCGTCCTGCGCATCCTCAAGACCGGCCGTATCTATAAGCTGAATGGACCTGTCGCCAATGGATGCGGGGCAAATGCGCCGATCCCGGGTCAAACCCGGCGTGTCGTCCACGAGGGCCAGACGCCGCCCGACCAATCGGTTGAACAAGGTCGATTTGCCAACATTGGGCCGGCCTATGATTGCAACAGAGATTTCCATGAACTTAAATCAGGAATAGTGAATAAGGCCTCGCTTAAGGACCAAACGCTCGCCCCTCGGCCGGATCCCTAGTCGGATGTACCTAGTTCAACGAGATGAGTTTGGCCTTATCCGTATATATGTACATGCGGCCACTGGCAACGATTGGCGCAATATGTACCGACGTATCCAGCTTCTTCGTCGTGGCCACCCGGCCATCCGCCGCCGCTATCCCGACGAGTTCACCGGAAGAGGCAACCGCCCACAGGCGATCACCCGCGAGCACCGGACCGTACCAGTTCCTGGCTTTCGGCAGGTTTGTAACCCAACGGATTTTTCCATCCGACCGGTTCAGCGCAATCATATTGCCGGAGCTTTCAACAACAAAAACCGAGTTGCCGGCAACAGCCGGGGTCTGATTACTGCGAATATTTTGTGTCCACACTCTCTCGCCACTGTCCCGCTTGGTCGCAAGCATGCGGCCCGACTGGCTCACGGCATAGACAATGCCCCGGTCAATGACCGGCCTTGCCGGACTGTTCAGACCGCTGAGGGCTGATCCCCCGCGGCTGCGAACCAGGGATTCCGAC
>JANQOC010000553.1 GCA_028279265.1 Hyphomicrobiales bacterium | reverse complement strand
TATACGTTTTCCCGGTTTATTGAATTGCTCCAGATTGTTCGGCTGAACATCTCTGAACTGAACCTGCAGCGTTCGCGTGCGTTCCCACTCGCCGTTCTTGCCAAATTTAACTTTTCCCACAACAGTTTCGTGCGTAGTTTTGTGTATATATTCTGCTAAGGCTTTCTGATCGAGACTGCCAACCGCATTCACGGCATCGCCGAGAATTTGCAGATAAGCATAAGCAAACGGTGGGAGATAATGTCCAAGTTCATCTACTCCTGTTCCTTTCGCCACCTTCTGATACTTGGCCAGGAATTCTCTCACACCGGGGAAATTCAGCGTTGGTTCGGGAACCCAGAAATCATAGTTGACGATACCGTTCAGCATGGGTCCGAGGTTTTTCTGAATGGGAGCAAATTGCAGGCCGACCATGCCGCCGCCAAACATCTTGGCCTTGAGGCCCAGCTCGTTCGCTGCTTTTACAAGATTGGTCGAACCGCCTGGATAGGAACCGATATAAACGAGATCGGCCTTGGATGCGATAATCGCGCGCATAACCGAGGTAACGTCCGGAGAACCGAAAGGGAAAGTCTTGTCGTAGACGATGTTCAATCCCATTTTCTCGGCGTTGCGACGGGCACCGGCCACAGCATTTCTCGCAAACTCTGCATCCTCGGCGAGCAATGCGATCGTTTTTGGTTTTGGACTCTGCTTCTCCGCAAGTTCGAAGAAACCGCGCGACCAGTCATCCTTCGGCACCGGGCCCGCAGGCATGATCTGGAAATAGCGGTCATATTTGAACTTGTCGTTCACAGCCAGGCCAAACAGGGACATGAACACCATCCCCTTGCGCATAACGATGGGCATTGCCGGCGAGATTTCGTTCGTACCGTAACTTGAGACGACGAGATCGACTTTGTCGACATTCAGAAGCTTGGAATAAATACCAGGGACCTTGGAAGGCGAGGTCGAGTCATCGTAGAAGACGAATTCAACGGGACGCCCTAACAGGCCGCCTTTTTTGTTGACGTCATCTTTCCAGATCTGCATCGCAATCAGAGCTGCCTTACCTGCACCGGCCAAGGCACCGGTCAACGCCATGCTGAATCCGATCTTGATCGGTTGCTTCTGGGCGTGGGCAACAGGGGTCCCAAACGCCAGAATGGCAACTGAAACCAGCATCACCAGTTTGGCAAGGATGAGAGAAGGTTTTAAGGTTCGATTGAACATCGTTTATTTCCTCCATTATCGAAACCCGACCGAGTACGACTCGGTCGCTCCCTGTGCAACGACCCGGAGGACCTTTTACTCAACCTGCTTTTCCGACGCGTTTTATTTTAAATTTTGGAGTCGGGAGCGGGCAAGACGGCCTTTCGCATTATCAAAATCAAACTCAATTTGAACGCTAATTCCACGTCGATTTGATAATTGTCATCACAGGAACGTGATCACTATAGACACTATCTCCCGGACCGACAAGCCGCAGAAGCCGCAAGTTCTCGGGGAAAGCGGCTTCAATGAACATTTTTAAAGATAATCCTGAGGCAAACTTGAACAGAGATATTCCTGCGTCGTGCTGACTACTATTTAATCATCCGAAAATTCTGCAACGGTTGTATATTCTGAAGATCCTGATAGGATTTTGTTTTTCGAAGGCATATTTCCAGGAAGGCACTTTTTTCCAGGAAGAAACTTTCCAATGGAGGTCTATATGACAAGAATTATCGCCTTGATTTCTGCGACGGCATTCGCCGTTGGTTTATCAACAGCCGCCATGGCCTGCGAATTCAACAAGATGGCCGAGCATGACTCCAGCAAAATAGATACGGCTCAGCTTGAAGAAAACGTGAAGAAAGCAGACGCTCAGCTCGAATCCATGAAAAAGGATACGGAACAAGCCGAGCAGGTCGAGCAGACCGGTTCACCAAATGAACTGGCAAAAGTTGCGCAAGAAAGCGACACACAAAAGAACTAGTTATTTTCGCCGGTGGTGCACGATTACCACCGGCAACACCCCTCCGTTCCCTAATATTCAACCCATCGGCGCTAATCTGCAGGGTTCCACTTATTCAAGTCCTGCGAATAGAAGTCCTTGAGTCAAAGTCCCGAGGGATAGATTCCCGAGAGACAGCCGCCTACCCGTAAATGCCCATCCTTCCGACGACCATAGGCAGTTATCCCAAGCCGGACTATTTGCGCATTCCCGAATTCAAATCGAAACACCCGGACCCAGCCCGGCGATATTCCCAGTACCTCGCCACGCGCACGGAAGAAGAACTGAAATTTCTGACGAAAGCAACGCGGGAAAACGTCTTGCACCAGGTGAGCGCGGGAATTCACATTACAACTGCGTACCGGCAAGACGTATAAGCCTAGAGGAAAAACTGTTTTGGCTTCTCTTATCTTTGATCTCGACGGCACGCTCGTTGACAGCGCGGAATTGCTGAAAGATGTCGGCAATACCATCCTTGATGAACTGGAACTCCCGCGACTATCCGTCGAAGAATCCCGGCGATACATAGGCAATGGCGCCCGTGCCTACCTGGAGCGGGCGCTGCGCGCGCGCCACTACCACGCGGACAAAAATTTTCCGGATCTCCTGAGCCGGTTCATGACCCTCTATACTGAAGCGCCGGGATCCAGCAACAAGTCCATGCCTTTTGTCATTGAAACCCTGAAGAACCTCGCGAGAGGCGGGCATTCCCTGGCACTGTGCACAAACAAACCGACCGCGCCTACCCAGGTTCTTCTCAAAGGTCTCGACTGGGCTGAAACATTCCAAGCCGTGATCTGCGGAGATACGCTGGAGCATCGAAAACCTCATCCGGCTCCCCTGCTGGAAGCCCGGCGCAAACTGCCGGTGGCATCCACATTTTATGTTGGAGACAGCGAAGTGGACGCCGCCGCCGCAGGAGCTGCGGACATTCCTTTCATCCTGTTCTCCCAGGGCTATCGGTCGAAGTCGATCGAGGAATTGCAGCCCCTTGCGACATTCGACGACTTTCGAGAACTACCGGCCCTGGTAAATTCACTTTTGCCTGAAACAGGTGCCGCCAGATAAATCGCCTGACTATTTTCCATAGACCAGTTCAGGCAGCCACAGCGATAATTCGGGGATATAAGTCACCAGGCCGAGCTGTATGAGCATAATGATGATAAAGGGCAGGATACCTTTGATCACCGTGGCGATGGAGGCACTGGAAATGGAAGAGAGCACATAGAGATTGAGCCCGATGGGGGGCGAAATAAGCGCCAGCTCCATGTTCACCGTGACGATTATAGCGTAGTGAATGGGGCTTATGCCGAGCGGCTCCAGGAGCGGCAGAACCAGCGGCACCGTGATCAGAATGACCGCGAACACCTCGAGAAACATTCCCAGGACGAGCATCATGATGTTCATGAAAAGCAGGAACTGCCAGGCTTTCAGATTCTGATCCACGACGAACTGCACGAGACGGTCGGCGATGCCCGCACCCGTAATCCAGTGGCCGAAGGCCAAGGCCCCCATGATGATAAAGACGATTGTCGCGGTAATTTTAATGGACTCGGCCATAACGCCGGGAACTTCGCGGAGTGTTACTCCCTTGTAGACAAAAACGCTGGCCAGGATAGAAACGAGAGCCGCAACGCCGGCGGCTTCGGAAACGGTCACGATGCCGCTATAGATTCCTCCGAGAATGATAACCGGAATCGACAGGGCGGGAATGGCATGCACATTTACCTTGAAGAACTGGTCCCGTGGCAATCCCGGTTCCTTCGGATAGTCCTTAATCTTGCAATAGATCATGATGTAAATGATAAAGAATCCGGCCTGCATAAGCCCCGGAATAACACCGGCGAGAAACAATCTCGGAACCG
Source organism: Hyphomicrobiales bacterium (assembly GCA_028279265.1). Classification (GTDB taxonomy): domain Bacteria; phylum Pseudomonadota; class Alphaproteobacteria; order Rhizobiales; family CAYWUX01; genus JANQOC01. The sequence continues at coordinate 3,015 of JANQOC010000553.1, read as the reverse complement.
ATTCCTCGGCGATGACTGCGAAAACGATCATGGCCAGGCTTGGCGGGATAAGAATGCCGAGTGTTCCCGAAGCGCCGACCACGCCGAGGGCAAAATGCTGTTCGTAATTGCGGGCAATCATCGCCGGGACGAGAATGGTTCCCATGGCCAGGGCCGTGGCCACCGAAGAACCGCTGATCGCCGCAAAAATGGTTGTCGCCACGACACAGACCAGGGCCAAACCGCCGCGCATGGATCCGACCCACGCCTGGGCACAGTCAATGAGCGCTTTGGCAATACCGCCGCGCTGCATAAACGTTGCGGCCATGACAAAGAAGGGGATGGCAATAAGCGTCAGGGAATTAAGATGATCGAGAAAGAGCTGCGGCAGCGCGATCATCGGCATGCCCTCTTCCCAGAATAGAACCAGTGAGAGGAATCCGAGCGCCAGGAAGATAGGAAGGCCTATGGCCAGGAAACTGAAGAGAGCACCGACGACGAGAATTGGGGTCATAAAATTGCAACCTTAAAATTTATCTTTGTCCCGTTGCCTGCCGGTTCTTAACCGCGGCTCTTGAATCCCGTGTATTCGCCAACCTATTTGTCCCTGAAGACACTTTCTTCTCCAACGAGCATGGTCGCTTCATCGAACTGGAAAACATAGAGATAGATCTGCCGGAGATATCTGATGACCATCAGCCCCATCCCCGTGGGCAGCCCCAGATAATAGATCCACAGGGGAAACAGCATGGAGCTTTCGCTGCGCTCGTCGAGATTGCGCGCAAATTCCACAACCTCTATCCCGTACCAGAACAGGACACCGGCGAAAAACAGCCCAATCAGCAATGTGACAATTTGCAGGAATCTCTGGACCTGCGGGGAAAGAAGGCGAATTATCAGATCGGCGCGCACATGGCGGCTTTGCTCGACGAGGGCCGATCCGGCAATGAATATCGCCCAGACGACAAAATAAACAACGAACTCGGTTCCCCAGTCTGGCAGATATCTCGGGAAAAAATATCGAACAAGAACTTCAAAGCAGGTCAGGGCCAGAGCACAAATAGCAAACAAGCCCATGATGAAATTTTCAACACGATTCCAGGTATTCAAAAATCCGGACACATTGCCTCGCCATCAATGCACTGAAGCCAGGATCACTTGCGCGATCCTGGCTTTCAGCACTGCTTAGCTACCTAATGCAGCATTGATTTTGGCAATAAATGCCGGATCCATTTTCAGCTTCGTGACCAGATCGGCCTGGCCCTTCATAAGCTTGGCGCGCATCGCAGCTATATCGGCATCGCTGGCATCAATGCGCTGAATACCGTTTTTCGCACCATCTGCGCGTGCCGAATTCTGTCGTTCCTCGGCAAATTTGCGCATTTCATCGACCTTGGCTTCCCAGGTATTCACAATCAGATCCTGCAGATCTTTGGGCAATTTGTCCCAGGCGCGCTTGCTCATGACCGGGACATACTGGAAAAAGCCCTGATAATCGTCATAGGCGAATTTCAATCCGGAATCCCAGAGTTTCGCACTTCGGACGGACTCATGCGTCGTCAGGACACCATCTACAGTGCCGCGTTGCAGGGCCTGCGGGACATCGGGCCAGGAAATCTTGATGGCTTTCGCATCAAACCCTTCATATCGCGCCAGATTGGCCGCACCACCGGGGGCGCGAATTTTCATGCCCTTGAGATCCGCGTGGCTCGCGACTTTCTTGTTGACGAAGAACATCTGACCATAGCCGAGATCAATCCAACGCCCAATGACCTTGACTTTGAGTTTGTCCTCAAGTTTGGAGACAAGTTCCTTACCGACAGGTCCGTCCCAGAGCTTATACTGAATATCACGCTTGGCACCGTATAGAACCGGCAGGCCGGGAGCGTTGAATTCAGAAACGAATTTACCGAGATGCCAGGTCCCAGGCATACCCATATCCAGGGCGCCCTGGGCCAATGCTGTCGGAACATTGGTTCCCTTGTATTTTGACGCGCCGTGAAAAACTTTAACCTTCAGCTTGCCGCCAGACTTCTTATTGAGTTCATCAGCAAACTTCACCACCGACAAATTGCGCACATGGTTCGGACCTGTTTCCAGGGAAATATCAATCTTGTGCTCTTGCGCGGATACGGCTGTTGCACCGGCAAAAAGCACTCCCGTTGCCAGGGATGCGAGACTCAATTTTGAATGTCTAAATATTGGTTTCATTAATTTCCTCCCAATTAATGGACTTTGTTGACACGGCTTCGATTTGCAGTGCCCGGTTATGTTTATAGTGCAGAAACATACAGCATTCTTTTTATCACGTATACCGGACTAACAAATGATCGACTTGACAAACTCAGTCGGGTTAAACCATAATTTGTCCGGACATCCGTATATATCAGAGAACTTAATTGAGGTCAAATTGACAATCCGTGCCCGCAGTCTTTTGTTCACCCCGACGACAAAACTCGACAAGCTGGACAAAGCGCGCAGCACTGGTGCGGACTGGATCATTCTGGATCTCGAAGACGGTGTCGCCCCGGACGACCGACCCCGATGCCGGAATGTTCTGAAAGCGTGGATACAAGAAATCACCGCAGACGAGCTCACCGGCATTGCCTTGAGGATCAATTCCCTGAATACGATCGACGGGATCCGGGATGTGCTGGCGCTTACCGACTGGCCGCTGTATCCGCCGATGATTGTATTGCCGAAAGTGGAATCGGCCGGCGAGATCATCCAGTGCCAAAGCCTTTTTGAGGAGAACAAGATTTCCGCGGATATCATCGCGGTCTTTGAAACGGCCCATGGCGTTCTGAATGCTCCGCGGATCTTGCAGAAGTCCCCTCCCGTCGCGGCCATTGCTTTCGGATCCGCGGATTATGCCGCTGAAACGGGATGCGGTATGGACTGGGATTCGCTGGCCTGGGCCCGGGGGATGATGGTTGCGGCCGCCGGACAGAATAACACGTTGGCCCTCGACGGCGTCTGGCTCGATTTTAAAGACGAAGCGGGTTTGGCAGAAGAGTCCGAGAGAGTGGCTCAGAT
>JANQOC010000583.1 GCA_028279265.1 Hyphomicrobiales bacterium | reverse complement strand
GCGGTCGGCGGCCTGCGGAGACAACAGCAGGTGGTCAATTCGAATGCCGTGATCTTTCTGCCAGGATCCGCGCTGATAATCCCAGAATGTGAATTGATGAATTTCATGATGGCAGGCGCGATAGGCGTCCGTCAGTCCCAAATTGACAATTGATCGAAACGCCTGGACGGTCTCGGGCCGGAACAGGGCATCATCGCGCCACGCTTCCGGTTCGTGGACATCGTCATCGGTCGGGATCACATTGTAATCTCCCGCCAGAACCAGGGGTTCTTCAAATTCAATCAGGGACCGGGCGTGGTCCTGCAAACGCTGCATCCACGCCAGCTTGTAGGGGTACTTGTCAGAATCGACCGGATTGCCATTGGGCAGATAAATCGAAGCCACCCGCAAAGAACCGGACTCCGTCGAAATGCCGACTTCCAGATAACGCGCCTGCTCGTCCGAGGGATCCCCGGGTAATCCGGTTACAATCTCATCAAAAGGCAGCTTTGAAAGTATCGCGACACCGTTGAATGATTTTTGACCGTGGACGGCGACGTTGTATCCGAGATCTTCAATCGCCTCGGCAGGGAAGGCTTCTGTCTGCGATTTTATTTCCTGCAGGCAGGCGACATCCGGGTTGCTTTCCTTGAGCCAGATTTCCAGATTTTTCGAACGCGCTTTAATGCCGTTGATGTTCCAGGTCGCGATTTTCATAATTTGTTTTCAGGCCTAGCCGCAAGGCGTTCCCGTGGTTCTTCGGATCACTTGCGGTTTTTTGCAATGCATTTGGCGTATTCCAGGAACAATCCGGTGTAGTCCAGGATCAAAGGGCCGGGAAGGTCAGATTGTAAAACTCGTACCGCAACCGCAGGCGGCCACCGCATTCGGATTGTTGACTTTGAAGGATGCGCCGATCAGGTCCTCCACATAATCGATCTCCGAGCCGGCCATGAAGTCGAGGGAAACGGAATCGACCAGGACGACGGCCTCTCCCTGGTTGATCACCAGATCGTCATCGGCCTTGTCGTCGACAAGGTCGAACTTGTACTGAAATCCGGTACAGCCGCCGCCTTCGACGCTGACACGGAGCATCGTCGCATTCTTTTCACCAGCAACGATTTCGCTGATTCTGTCTGCGGCACGAGTACTAACAGTTACTGTCATATTCGTATCTCCAACCAGGCCACTGTCATTTCATTTATGCTTTGAAATCACAGATGTCAATTAGGCAAGTCCTTAATATATATCGATATTATTGTGAATAATCGGTTTGGTTTACATCGTCAATCCAGGCCATGGCTTATAGTGTATGGCTTTAGGGTCCGGCTTTCAGCCATCAGGGGATGATAACCCGAAAAGATAAAAATATCATAATTCAATCGGATGATATTAACATAGGTTTGAATCCGGATTATTCAAAGGGTCACCGAGGCGACGTACCGTGGCAATTTCCGCTGAAATACTGGCTCCCTATGCGTCCCATGTCGCGCGCAGTCGTGGACGATTGATCGACGAGCCCGACAGCACGACCCGGTCTCACTTTCAAAGAGACCGTGATCGGATCGTTCACTGCACGGCCTTTCGGCGTCTCAGTTACAAAACCCAGGTCTTTATCTACCATGAAGGGGACCACTATAGAACGCGGCTGACCCACAGTCTGGAAGTCTCTCAGATTGCCCGGGTTCTTGCCCGGGTCCTTCGCATTGATGAGGATCTGACCGAGGCTCTGGCACTGGCTCACGATCTTGGTCACACGCCTTTTGGTCATGCCGGCGAGCGGGCCCTGGATGAAGCGACCAGAGACATCGGAGGCTTCGATCACAATGCCCAGAGCTTGCGGGTTGTCACGGAACTTGAACAGCTTTACAGGGATTTTGACGGTCTCAATTTAACCTGGGAAACCCTCGAGGGTCTTGTGAAACACAATGGTCCCCTGATGCAGCCTGACGACAGTCCGGCAAAGACTTTGAGCGGGAAAAGCATACCACTGCCGATCGTCAACTATTCAAGGAAACATGACCTGGCCCTGCATCAGTTTGCTTCCGTAGAAGCCCAGGTCGCGGCGATTGCCGATGATATTGCCTACAATGCTCACGACATCGATGACGGCCTCAGAGCCGAGCTGATAAATTTTGAGGAGCTTGCAAGCGTTCCCCTTGTGCGCGACCTGTTATTGGAAATGGGTCAGGACTATGAAGGGCTGGAACATTCCCGTCGCCTCTATGAGCTCAAACGGCGTTTGATTACGCAACTCGTGAATGATGTGATTGCAGAAACGGAACGGCGTCTGGATCAGTTGAATCCCGGATCCCTGGCTGATATTCAATCGGCGTCGCAGTCTGTGGTTGCATTTTCTGAAAGTCTGGAAAAACAACTCGATGAACTGCGATCATTTCTGTTTTCATTTGTCTATCGACATCCGAGAATTGTCCGCATCATACAAAGTGCCGAAGATATTGTTCTCGATCTATTTCAATACTATGTGGAACATCCGCAAACTATTCCCGGAGATTGGGCTAAAAACCGGGATCTCACAGGCGACAATCAGCGCCGTTCCGCCATCAGGGATTTTGTCGCGGGAATGACGGATCGATTTGCTGCGAATGAACATGCAAGATTGTTTGACGTCACCCCGGAATTAAGATAGTCCCCATCCCGTGCGAATCACCACACCTGAGAATAGAGTTCTGGGATATCGGTTTCGATATCATTCTTCTGCGGCAGGAGCGCCGTTCCCATGGATGTAAACAAATTCATTAGAACCAAAATATCAGATATTGCCACGAAGCTCGAAGCCGAAAATCTCCTGCCTGCGGGAACGGCACAAATGGGATGGACGGTGGAAGCCACACGGGATCCTGCCCATGGAGATCTGGCGACCAACATTGCCCTGGTCCTGGCAAAACCGGCGAAAGAGAAGCCAAGAGATCTGGCCCAACGCATTGTCGGCGCCCTTTCAGAATCTGGCATTGCGGAAAAAATTGAAATCGCGGGACCCGGTTTCATCAACCTGACCCTCTCGGCGCAATTCTGGCTCGATCTTCTTGAACAGATCGCCCGAAACACCGGCGGTTTCGGTCGCAGCTCCGAGGGCGAGGGACAGGCCGTCAATGTCGAGTTTGTATCGGCCAATCCAACGGGTCCGCTGCATGTGGGGCATTGTCGCGGGGCGATTTTCGGGGATTCTCTGGCCCGGCTTCTGGAGTTCGTCGGATATGACGTCACTCGGGAGTATTACATCAATGATGCCGGAAGCCAGGTCGATGTTCTGGCGCAATCGGCGTTTTTGCGTTACCGGGAAGCATTGGGAGAAGATATTGGGGAGATCGGCGAAGGGCTCTATCCCGGTGACTATCTGATCAAAGTCGGCGAGGCGCTGGCCGAGGAGTTTGGGAACAAGCTTCTGGAAATGCCGGATTCCCAATGGCTGCCGATTGTCCGCGACAAGGCTATTGAGATGAACATGGCGGATATTCGCGATGATCTCGCAGCGCTCAATATTCATCACGATAATTTTTTCTCGGAACGCTCCCTCATTGATGGAAAAGTGGACAAGGTTGCGGATACCATCAACTGGCTGCAGGAACGGGACCTGGTTTATGAGGGGCGGTTGCCGCCGCCGAAGGGCCAGCTTCCCGATGACTGGGAAGACAGGGAACAGACGCTGTTCCGCTCGACCAGGTTTGGCGACGATGTCGACCGGGCCCTGAAAAAATCAGACGGCAGCTATACCTATTTCGCTTCCGACATGGCTTACCACAAGGACAAGTTTGAGCGCGGCTTCAAAACCATGATCAATGTCCTCGGTGCCGATCATGGCGGCTACGTCAAACGCATGAAGGCCGCCGTCGGGGCACTGACGGAGGAAAGTGCTGAACTGGATATCAAGATTTGCCAGCTTGTGAACCTGTTGCGCGACGGGGAGCCCGTCAAAATGTCGAAGCGGTCCGGCAATATCGTGACGCTACGGGATGTGGTCGACGAGGTCGGTCGCGACGTGGTGCGCTTCATGATGCTTTACCGGCGCAATGATGCGCCTTTGGATTTTGATTTTTCGCAGGTTCTGGAGCAGTCGAAAGATAATCCGGTTTTCTATGTCCAGTATGCCCATGCCCGATCTCACTCGGTGTTTCGTAATGCAAAAACGGTTAGTCCAGAATTTGATGTGGAAAAATTGCTTGTACAAGATGTGGATTTAAGCGGTTTGACGGATCCGGCGGAGATCAGCGTTATCAAGAAACTCGGGCAATTTCCCGGTATGATCGCGGCGGCCGCTTCGTTCCACGAACCTCATAGGCTAGCCTTCTATCTATATGAGTTAGCTGGAGAATTTCACGCTCTTTGGAACAGAGGCAAAGAGTTGCCACAATTACGGTTTATCAGGGAAGAAGACCGACCGTTGACGAAGGCTCGTCTCATATTGCTATGGTCATTTGCTGGCGTATTGGCTTCCGGACTTAACATCCTAGGTGTAAAAGCCATTGAAGAGATGCGTTAGTCTTGAGAATTGCGCTATAATCAATTTATGCGGTTGATTCTTAACAAAATTCCTTCGAATGGGGCACGGACAATAAAAGACCAAGGGATTCACTAAATGGCAATGTCAGATGATAATTCCAGCCTTCCTAAGCGACCAATTCCGGAACAGTTCAGGCGGCCCCTCGATAATCGCGGGCCGATGATGGACAACGGTGTCGCCTCGACAGGAGCGGGGGGATATCAAAATCAGAATCCCTATCAGCAAAACCAGCCCACTCATCAGCAGAATATTCCGGCACAGCAGCAATCGACGACCAGCAATTATCTGGCTTCGCAACTGGCGGGTCAAACACCGCAGTCGCAGCCGCAATTGCCCGCGGGAAACCAGGGACAAGTCGCATCGCCGTATACGGAACCGAGCCATCAAGCTGCGTCCCAGTACGATCAGAGCCATATGGGTCATGATCCCAACTACGGGGCTGGCTCGGGACAACTGACACGTTACACCCAGAATACCGGCCATGAGATGCCGCGGGAAAGCGGGTTCAGGGATTCAGGTCAATCCCCAGTTTCAGGACTGGATAATTATCAGGCGGGATCGGGTCTGCAGTCCCGAAACCAGGATCCGCAAACCGACTATCCTTACAGGGATACGTCCTTGCCCGCCAATTCACCGTTTCAGAATCGCACGACAGACCACAGTTCGTTTGGCCAGCCGGAACAGGATCACGATTTCGGCATGCAACTGACGACACCTTCCTTGCCCTACACGGAGCCTTTCCAGGATCAGCAATCCGCCGACAGCTTTGGTCTCGACAACCAGTTCGGCTCGCGGGCGCAGGACGATTACGCAGATCCTTATGCGGATCAGCCGCTCCATGCTGATGCCTACGGCGAACCGCAGGACCCGATGGATGCGAGTTACTACGAAGGTGAGTACGCGCTTGACAGCTACCGGGGTGATCCGCCGCCGCGACCGCGCCGTGGACTATTCCTGGGGACGGCAGCCATAACCGTTATTCTGTTTGGTGGCGGTGCCGCCTATGCCGTCAAGAACGGCATGATATCCATGCCTTTCGGTGACAGCCTCAGTGGTGACACGCCATTGGTTCGCGCCAGTTCCAAACCGGTGAAGGAAAAACCGACAGAACCGAGTGGAAGGCAATTTGCCAACAAGAACAAGGCTATTTACGACCGTCTGCAGAATACGGATGGCCCGGGCAAAGATAGCGAGCGCCTGGTTTCACGCCAGGAAGATGTTCTGGAAACGACGACATCAACCGCTGGCATCTCCATTGCGGGTGGCGGCATCGGTCTCGCACAGCAGCCCGGTCGGCCCCCGAGCCTGCGTGGTGCTGTGAACAATTCGGCAGAGCGAACCGGCTCGACGGCAATTACCGAACCCACAAAGCCGTCCGGCCCCCGCAAGGTCAGGACCCTTATTGTCCGACCGGATGGAACAATATTGAAGCCGGCCAAACCCACTTCGGCATCCGCATCGGATGACGACGTCAACACCGGCCTTTCAGGATTGAGCATTTCCAACCTGCAAAATTCATCGACGTCAAAACCGGTGCAGCAGGTCAAGGTCGCCCAGGCGGATACAGCTCAGACCGTTAACAAGAAACCGGCGATTTCCGCATCCCTGCCAGCGCGCAAATCAAACACCGCAGGAACAGCTAATACCAATAATACCGCTGCTGCTGGTCAGCGGTTAGCTTCCCTGGATCCGAAACCCGCTGTCGTCCAGCCGAAAACCAAAAAAGCCGCTCCGGCTGCAGCCACCAATGAAAAATTTGCCATCCAGGTCGCTTCGAACAAGAGCCAGACGGATGCGCTGGCGACATTTGCCACGATGCAGCAAAAATATTCCTCAATTCTCGGTAGCCTCAGTCCGCGCATCGAAAAAGTGAATCTTGGGTCACGGGGAACCTGGTACCGGCTGCAGATTGGCTCGGTGAATTCCAAGGACGCCGCGCGCCGACTGTGTCTGCAACTCAAGAATGCCGGGCTAAAGAGCGGTTGTATCATCCGAAAAATCTGACAAGGCTTCTGCGCGACAAATCTGCCGCTTGAAGCTTTCCGGGCTGAGCAGAGGTGGAACCCCGTTATGCCTCCAAAGGCTTTCATATGTGGTTTGTCCGGAGCTGAGCTGACACCGGACGAAGATAGTTTCCTCAGGAATATGAAACCGGCAGGCATCATATTGTTTGCCCGCAATTGCCAGTCGCCAGGGCAGGTGAGGGCGCTGACCTCTGCGGTGTTTGGCGCTCTTGATGATCAGAATGCACTCATACTCATTGACCAGGAAGGTGGCCGCGTGCAGCGCATGGGTCCTCCTGAATGGATAAGATTTCCATCCGCAGCGCAATTTTCGGAACTCTATCGCAAGGACCCTGCCAAGGGGGAAGGGGTACTCAGGGCTTGTTACGGCTGGCTTGCCCGGGGGCTCAGAAGTCACGGCATCAATGTGAACTGTGCCCCCGTCCTTGATGTCCCCCAGGAAGAGGCCCATCCGATTATTGGTGATCGTGCCTATGGCGACAATCCGGACGATGTCATTCGGTTGGGCCGCATGGTTGCCGAGGCACATATGGAAAATGGTGTCGTACCAATCATGAAACACATACCCGGTCATGGCCGGGCGCTTGTCGACAGTCATGAAGAATTGCCCGATGTCGCCTCAGATCGTGACGAACTGGAAAACTGGGATTTCGTGCCTTTTCGCGAATTATCAGATCTGCCGGCGGCGATGACCAGCCATGTGCGCTATTTGAGTTATGACCGAACCGAGCCCGGAAGCTCATCGTCCGAGCTAATACACCGGGTCATCCGTTCCCAAATCGGTTTTGACGGCCTGCTCATCAGCGATGATATCGGCATGAAAGCGCTCAGGGGCACAGCCAGCGAGCGCATGATGAACGTTCTTGCCGCCGGGTGTGATCTCGGGCTCCATTGCAGCGGCGACATGAAGGAAATGATATCTATCGGGGAGGCCGTGCCATCCCTTGATAGTGCGGCGCTTACCCGTTACCGGGACGTGCAGGAGATAATTCGGAGGACAAATGAGAAAACCGATATTATTCAAGAGGATACAATCCACCGGTTGCTGGATGAAGTCTTCTCATTGACCGGTTGAATCATTTAAACTAGGAAATTGGGCCATGAACCCGGCCCATCGCCCATGTGCCAAGGGG
>JANQOC010000566.1 GCA_028279265.1 Hyphomicrobiales bacterium | reverse complement strand
AGATCATAGGCCGGAACCGGCTCGCCCATGATGCGGACAACACCTTCCAGACCCGGGGCTCTCGGACCGATCAGATCCTCAGCGCCCCAGGTTATGAGTGCCAGGTCCTGAATAATCAGGATGACACCGAACGTCGCCACGAGCTGAAAGAGTTCCGGCGCCTGGTAAACCGGCCGCAGGACCGTCATCTCGATGATGACCCCAATCAGACCGACAATCAAACCCGCGAGGAGAATGCCGAACCAGAATCCAAAAAAACCTGGCAGGTAGTTGAGTACCGTGTACGCCACAAAGGCTCCCAGCATGTACAGGGAACCGTGCGCAAAATTCACGATACGCGTTACACCGAAAATGATCGACAGACCGGAAGCGACGAGAAACAGGGCCGCGGCATTGGAAAGTCCCGTCAAAACCTGGGCAATAAAAAAACCCATACACTCAAATCCTAGAGGTCAAATTGTTTTGTCTGAAACGTTCTGGTGTCGATAACGATGTCGGAAAGAACGCCTTGGAGGGTGCCCGCGCTGACATTAAACAGCGCGGACATCTTCTTATCACCTGTTAGTTGGAGGCTGGTCTCAGCTTCTTGACTTCCTCGTCACCGGGCAGAAAGTCACCTCCGTAGAGATATTCCCAGTCCACCATGATGCCCTTGCCATCCTTCAGCTTGGTACGACCCACATAGGCCCCCATTGTCGATTGATGGTCGATAGCACGAAACTGAATAGCCCCGGTTGGCGTATCCACTTTCAGGCCCTTCATGGCCGTTACGAGTTTTTCCGTGTCTGTTGAACCTGCTTTTTTCAAAGCGGCTCCAATGGTCAGCATCGTGTTGTAACCAACAATCGAACCGATGCGCGGATAATCATTCCAACGGGCCTGATAGGCAGCGAGGAATTTCTTGTGTTCCGGTGTCTCGATCGCGTACCAGGGATATCCCGTCACGAGCCAGTTCTCGGGCGCTTCGCCTTTTAGAGGATCAAGATATTCCGGCTCGCCAGTCAGCAATCCGACAATCAACCGATCATTGAACAAACCGCGCAATTTACCTTCGCGCACGAATTTTGCGAGGTCACCACCGAACGTTACATTGTAAATCGCATCGGGCTTGGCGGCTTCCAGTGCCTGAACTTCGGCGCCGGCATCAATCTTGAACAAGCCGGGCCATTGTTCGGTTACAAATTCAACGTCAGGCCGTTTCGATTTCAGGACTTTCTTGAAAGCGGCAACGGCGTCTTTACCGTAAGCGTAGTTCGGTGCAATCGTCGCCCAGCGCTTGGCGGGATTTTTCGCGGCCTGTTCCGCAAGCATGGCGGCCTGCATGTAAGTGGAAGGCCTCAGGCGGAATGTGTAGCGGTTGCCCTTGGCCCACACCAGGGCATCGGCAAGGGGTTCGGCGGCGAGATAAAGACGTTTTTTCTGACCGGCATAGGATGTCAGAGCCAGGCCGATATGTGAGAACAGGGATCCGGAGATCAGGGTGACACCGTCGCGGGTGAAGAGTTCTTCGGCAATTTTCACGGCTTCACCGGGCTTGCCCTGGTCATCACGGGAGATAAGTTCCAGTTTTTTGCCTAGAACGCCGCCAGCCTTATTGATTTCCTCCAGCGCCAGGGTCACACCCTGCTTATAGGGAATCGTATGGGCCGGGAGCCGTTTGTAACTATTGATGTCACCAATTTTAATAACATCCTGGGCCGACAGCGGCTGGGACACAAAACCCAGCGCCGAAGCCAATACGGCTAGTGCAAGAAAGCGTTTTAGAAACATGTTATTTCCTTCTCTTTTTTCCTTCGAATTATAGTTATGGCTCGTTTTATCAAACGTTTTGCTCATTTGCGATCATCTCATCAACCAGTTTCCGATAGAGTTTTGGTCCGAGATCAATAGCGAGCCCAACGCCATTTTGGTTATCATGTTTGAGCTCTTCCTTCTGGATTGCCTCCAGAATTTCCTTGTCTTCATCAAAGGCCGTGCGGAACATCTTGTTCATGATTTCGCCGGCATCGCCATCGTCGAGTGCTGAATTGCGGACATGCATCCACCAGTCAATTGTATGTGTTGCGTCGACCGGGGTCAAAAAATGCAGGGCATAAATCTGCACGCCCTCCGAGCGGCGATCCTCCGCTAGCTCGGCATCGATATCGGCACTGCCGAAATCAATAACAGCAATATTCGGTGCATGCAGATAGTAGTAATGCCACCTGTCCACATGGCCTTTGAAATTTCCAAATTTCTGGAAAAATCCGATGGGAGGCGCGTTTCTAATCCACCGGGACGTGACAATGGTTTCGCCTTCTTTTTTCGTTTCGACCGGGACATCTTCACTGGCGGCGTTTCCTAGAGTCGTCGGGTGAACAAAACTTACATGCGCCGGATCACAGAGGTTATCGGCGACATTCAGATAGTTGGATGCAATATGCAATGCGTCTCCCTGATGCGCTTCCCAACCTTCCTGAGAAAGCTGCGGGAGATCAAACACATCCTCAACTCTGGCGCGTTCGGGATCGCCCATCCATATCCAGACGACGTTGTGTGCCTCATGGACAGGATAGGAATGGACTCGGGCCCGGTTGGGTAAATTATCCTGCCCCGGAACACGGACACAGTTTCCCCCGGAGTCAAATGTCATACCATGGTAACCACACTGAACATTGTCGTCGATTATACGACCCAGGGAGAGGGGCAGCAGGCGATGGGGACAACGATCTTCCAGTGCAACAAGTTCGCCGGAGCTCTTTCGATAAAAAACGATATTGTCTTCCAATATTGTCGCCGTCTTGAACTCCGACCCAAATCCGCCAGACCAGCCTGCGACATACCAACAGTTTCTTACATATTGCATATCACTATTCCAATTTCCGGGTTTGCACGCC
>JANQOC010000089.1 GCA_028279265.1 Hyphomicrobiales bacterium | reverse complement strand
TTGCCTGGGATTCGGCGCGTCGTCACCTCATTGCCGTGAGCGAGGTACATGCCGAGACCGGAACCCATGCCCATCCCGAAAACAATCTGGTTTGTGTATCATTTAGTGCCGAGACAGGCCCAGCCGGTCCGGTTGAAACATTGTTCGCGGATACTGACTTCTGCGCTTTCCCCCGGCTGGACCGGACATGCACGAGGCTGGCCTGGATAGGTTGGGATTTGCCCTCCATGCCCTGGGAAAATGCATGTCTGTTCCTGGCACCAATAAACAGGGGCGGTGAACTGGAGGACTTAAGACGGCTCGAACCCGACGTTCCGGGTGCTCAGTTTCAACCCGCCTGGTCGGATGACGGAGAATTATATGTCATATCGGACCATTCCGGATGGGGAAATTTGTACCGCATCGAAGCCGGTAATTATCGATTGGTCCATCAGGTGGAAGGAGAATTGGCACGGCCTTTGTGGAACTTCGGTTGCAATTCATATGGTATCGGCAGGGACAATGCATTGTATTCGGCTTATCTCAGTGATGGCGGCGTCAAATTGGCAAAGCTCCACAGCGAGAAGATGAGTTTCATCGCAAACAAAAACCAATTCACGTCTTTCGAAAATGTCAGTGTCTGCGGCAACGATATCGCCGGTATTGCAACATCCGGCGAACACGGATCAGCGATTGTACGATTGAGTGATGAACCGGAGGCAACTGCAAATATTTGTCGCTATGCCGCTCAGGCAACTTTCGACAGCAGTGAAGTTTCTCATGGAACTTCCGTCAGGTTTGACAATGAGCAGGGTGATCCCGTGTTCGGACTTTACTACGAACCCCGAAACAGTCGCTATTCGATCTCCGATACAGAAAGACCACCAGCAATTATTACCCTCCATGGCGGTCCGACGGGATTTGGTGAGAGAGGTCTGAATTTGAAAGTCCAGTATTGGACGAATCGGGGTTTTGCCGTCTTCGACATAGATTACTCCGGTAGCTTCGGATATGGCCGCGCCTATCGACAGCGCCTGGACGGAAAATGGGGGGTGAGGGATGTTCAGGATACCATTTGCGGCGCGCGCTTTCTGGTTGACAGGGGATTGGCGGCGGGTGGCAAAATATTTGTTTCCGGTGGCAGTGCAGGGGGACTTACAGCCCTGTTGGCACTCGCGCAGTCAGACTTATTTGCTGGAGGGGCGATCCGTTATGGGGTTGCAGATCTGAATAACCTGGCGCAGATCACACATAAATTCGAAGCCGGATATCTCTACGGCTTGCTGGGCGTGGCGTCCGGAGAAGTCAGTTCTGTGTTTGATGATAGATCGCCTGTTCGACAGGTGAACAGGATCAGGAGCCCTGTGATTCTCTTTCAGGGACTCGATGATTTTGTTGTGCCTCCGGAACAGTCCCGGGAGATGGTTCGAGCACTGGTCGAAAACAATGTTTCCGTGGCTTACAAGGAATTTGAAGGGGAAGGGCATGGCTTTCGCCAGTTCGATACGCTCGTGGACACGTTGAAACACGAAAATGCCTTCTATGCCCATGTTCTCGGATTGCAACTGGATGAGGCTCTACCCGATATGTCCGCCCTGATGACGCAAACAGCGGACGGGTATGGATCAGCCCGGGAATAGGCAGAACTGAGTCGTTCAACAAAAGTGGGAGCCGAGTAATCGACTCCCACGCGATGGATTCTAGTTTGCGATTGAGAAATTAAACGTCTGCGCTTTCAAGCTGAGGAGCAGGCTTATCAGACTGTTTAATTTCAATCTGTCGCGGTTTCATTTTCTCCGGGAGTTCCCGGACGAGATCCACGTGCAGCATACCCTTGTCGAGTTCGGCGTCACGGACTTCCACATAATCTGCAAGCTGGAAGCGGCGCTCGAAATTCCGCATGGCAATACCCCGATGCAGGAAACTTTTGTCATCGGATTCGGTGGTTTTTTTGCCGCGAATTGAGAGGGTATTTTCCTTGGCTTCAATTTCGAGTTCGTCCTCTCCGAAACCGGCTACGGCCATGGAAATGCGGTACTCATTGTCGCCGACTCTTTCAATATTGTAGGGCGGAAACCCGTTGCTTTCACCGTCGAAACCAGCGACGGAATCGATCAGGGAAGCCAGTCGGTCAAAGCCAATTGTGGATTTGTAAAGGGGAGTTAAATCGAAGTGTCTCATCACACATTCTCCTTTTGAAGCAATATGTTAAGTTTTTGCTTGCCCGTAGGCCAAGCGGACGATCGATGCACCCTGCTTTGGCGTACATCGCACCATATATGGTCGTCATCCGGGGTGGCTTCAAGAGGTGAAGGACTGAAATTTTGACTATAGTTATTCGATTTTCGACAGCAATAACATCTTGTTAATTATGTGAAAAATCCGAACTATTCGGGGATCTTTTTTTTCGAACAGTCGTTGAGGCGAGGATAAGAATATTGTAAGGCATGTTTAACGGAATTGCGGCACAAACCCGCGATCAGAGAGGCACAATGGAACAAAACACACTTGTTTCGACTGTCAGTAATCCCATACCCGGCGGGGCGATTTCCGGCTATTTCCGAACACCTTCCGGGATAAGACTGCGCTACGCACACTGGAAACCGACGGGCCAGAAACAGATCGGAACAGTTTGTGTGTTTGGTGGCCGCGGTGAATTCATCGAAAAGTACTTTGAAGTCATTGCCGAGCTAAGACGCCGGGGATTCGCAGTAGCCTGTCTCGACTGGCGAGGTCAGGGTGGTTCGCAGAGATTGCTCAAAAATCCACTTAAAGGGCACGTTGAAAGTTTTAACGACTATGACGAGGATCTGCGCCTGTTTATGCGTAACATTGTTCTGCCGGATTGCCCACCGCCCTACTTTGCATTGGCGCACTCCACCGGCGGCAACATTCTCATTCGGGCGGCCTGTCACGGTAATTGCTGGTTTGATCGGATATTACTCACCGCACCCTTGATCAACCTTGCGCGCGATGTCCTGCCTATGAGTTTTGACGCAACGTTACGATTGCTTTCCACATTCAAGGGATTGGGATTTTCCAAAGCCTATCTGCCGAGATCAAATCGCAATGAGGCCTGGGAAGCGGCTCCTTTCGAAGACAATATGTTGACCTCGGATTATCATCGGTTTCAGCGCACACAGACAATTCTCGAAGAAGCGCCAATGCTGAGACTGGGATCGCCGACAATCGGTTGGTTCTATGCGGCGCTGCAATCCATGGCGATGATGCGGGAAGACGACTTTCCGAGTCTGGTCAAAGTGCCCATTCTCATGATTGGGGCGGGCAGTGACCGTATCGTATCGACACCTGCCGTTGAAGACCTGGCTCTGCGCCTGAAAGTCGGCTCGTACATTACGATCCCCAATGCGCGGCATGAAATCTTGCAGGAAAGCGATCCTCTGAGATTGCAGTTCTGGTCTGCATTCGACGCTTTCATTCCGGGAACGCGTTTCTAAGTAATTCCGGGTCAGAAAGGAGCGGCGCACCGCTCTCAGCTGTTGAGGAGCTCCAAAACTTGCTGATGCAGTTCCGGATCTCCGGTTGCCAGAACCTGTCCCCCATCAATAACTTTGTTCCCTTTCCAGTCGGTGATTCTGCCGCCCGCAGCTTCGACTATGGGAATAATCGCAATGATATCGACCAATTTCAAACCGGCCTCTAGGACAATATCGAAATAGCCTTGCGTAAGCATGCAGTAGCCATAGCAATCACCGCCATAGCGGGTCATGCGCACCGCATCTCTCAGTTTTGCGAAACATCTTCGCTCATGGCCTTCGCCAAAAAGGTCGGGGCTGGTCGTCGTCAAAAAGGCCTGATCGATCCTGGCGCAGGACCGTGTGGAGATGCGGGTGGTCCCGGAAGGACGGCGCAGGAATGCCGACGCGCCGTCAGACCAGTATCTTTCCTGCAGGAACGGTTGATCCACAAGACCGAGAACAGGGTCGGTATTATGTCTCAAACCTATCAATGTGCCCCATAAGGGAATGCCCGTAATAAAGGATCGCGTGCCATCAATGGGATCAACAACCCAATTATAGGCGCTTTCTCCATGGTGATCGTCATGTTCTTCGCCGACCACGCTGTGGTCGGGCCAGTGTTCGCCAAGCAATTCCCTGATTGCAGCTTCGGCCGATCTGTCCGCCTCAGTTACCGGATCAAATTCGCTGCTCGATTTGTTATCCACATCGTGATTTTTTCGGAAATGCGGTAAAATCATAGCTCCTGCCCGGTCTGCGCATAGGTGAGCCGTTCGCAGAAACGCGTCCAATTCGCCGCTTTTTTCTTGAGTTTCCATATCAGATCAATTCGAGTTTTTGACTATTTTTCTAGGTAACCGTTTGATTTTAATGTGAGATATCAGATTTTTACTGATTGAGACAGTCACCGGACAAAATCAAATGATGCAAAATGTCGCAAAACCTCATTTTTGAATCAAAATTACCTTTAGGGGGTTGATTTTGTGCAGCGCAAAGCGATATTGTTGCATTGCGGTATTGATGTTCTTGTTTCATCGAACCGCCGCCCGATCTGGGCGTTTCCTCCCTAGACTTGGGCCGTTCACTCACAGAACGGCCCCTTTTTTTTGCCGCTGTTTTATTCCGCTGCCAGTTTTTGCGAGGCCAGCAATTCCGGGATTTCAAGCATCATATCCTGGCAAAGTTGCGCGATGTCTGTTCGGACCTGATCAAACATGCCGCTTTTTTCAAACCGGGATTCATCCATATACAGGGCGCGATTTACCTCGATCTGCAGGGCTTCCACCCCGGTTGCGGGTTGTCCATAGTGCTCGGTGATGTATCCCCCGGCGTAAGGTTTGTTTCGCGCCACCTGATAACCCATATCGCGCAGTTTGCTCTCCACGAACTGGGTTAACGCGCTGTTGCAGGACGTGCCGAAGCGATCGCCCAGTACAAAATCCGGGCGTACTTTTTGTGTGGTTAATGAAGGCATGGAATGACAGTCAACAAGGATCACATAGCCAAACTTATTACGTGCCAAATCAAGCAGCCGGCCAAGGGTTGTATGATAGGGCTTATAATAAGTATTTATTCGGGCGAAGGCGTCCTCTAGCTTCAGAGTATCCGGATAAATTCGATCCGCTTCGCTGACCATCCGGGGAATGGTTCCCAATCCTCCGGCGACACGCACAGACTGGGTGTTGGCGAATTTCGGCAGGCTTTCGTTAAATAGCTCAGGATCCAGTTCATAGGGTTCACGGTTGACGTCGATAAATGCCCGTGGAAAATTCGCATGCAACAGGGGGGCTCCCAGCTCGCAAACATGGTCGAACAAAATCTCGACAAAAGAATCCTCAGATTTACGCAGATCCGACGCGTTTAGGCATGAATTTTGAATAAACGAATCAGGATAGGTTCTGCCACTGTGTGGTGAATTGAAAACGAAAGGCGAAAGAACAGACTCCGCACCTTCAACAAAAAAGGCCGGGGAAATTTCAATCGAATCCTTCGCGGAACCGTTTTGATCCATGCTCGTTCCTTAATTATTACATCGATACGAAACGTCGGGATTTCGATTTAACTTTAATTCCTGGCGAGTTGCAATTGAACAATTAGATGATGGGCTATCAGGGACGGCGGACTGATCTGTTTTATTTTCGGTATGTGACAATTTGTAGAAATTGGGATGCAAGCTGATAAATTATCGGGTGTTTATATTCGAATAGTTGTGAAAATTCATGGCTCGTTTACCAATTCGAGCCACATTTGGCGAACAGACTTAAAAAACGATTGAGAACGATGACATCAGAAGATTTGAGTAAACGGACCATGCAACGCATTTTACTGGCTGAAGATGATGAATCGATGCGCCGATTCCTGGTCAAAGCTCTGGAGCGCGCAGGATATAATGTTGTTTCATTCGCAGATGGTGCGCAAGCCTATGACCGGTTGCGGGAAGAGCCCTTTACCCTGTTGCTGACGGATATCGTTATGCCCGAAATGGATGGTATCGAACTCGCCAGAAGGGCTTCCGAGCTGGATCCGGAGCTCAAAATCATGTTCATAACCGGATTTGCCGCTGTTGCGCTGAATTCTGAAGAATCGGCGGCTCGCGAAGCCAAGGTTCTTTCCAAGCCCTTTCATTTGCGTGATCTCGTTGACGAAGTTGATCGCCTGCTTGCAGCTTAAATAGCGGTTCTCAGTTCCAAATACTTGCCTAATCCAAAAAGTGCAGATATAGAATTTCCCTGGAACCCAAATTGCTGGCAATTCCATGAGGCGGTCATATCCATCGGCATTCTCAAGAAAATGACCAACTTGGATTAGCTGTCTTCATCATATGAATTTCCGGGACTACAGTCCTTACTGACACGCAGGGAAATGGGTCTAAAAGGGTGATTAGCTCAGTTGGTTAGAGCACTAGCTCGACACGCTAGGGGTCGCTGGTTCGAATCCAGCATCACCCACCATTTACCGAAAATCGTCCAGGAATTACCCCGCCACAGGTACAGTGACACCGACCAGGCAGTCCCGGGTGATGATTTCTTCCAGCTGTTCCGATGTCCATCCCTCTGTACCTTCGGGTCGCATGGGAACGACGATGTAACGCATGTCCGCATTTGAGTCGTGAACCCGAATTGTCGTGTCTTCGGGAAGTTCGGTCCCGAATTCCCTCAGTACGGCCCGCGGCTCATGCACCAGTCTGGAGCGATAGCTACGGGATTTATACCAGGTCGGTGGGTGGCCCATCAAAAATCTCGGATAGCATGAGCACAGCGTGCACACGACCGCATTGTGAACGGTTGGCGTATTCGCCAGGGCAATAATTCGCGCCTGTCGTCCGAGATCAATTCCGAGTTCCTCGATCGCCGGTCGCGCATCTTCAATCAGACGATTGTGGTAGTCGGGATCCATCCAGGCACGGGCGACGACCTTGGCACCGCGCGACGGGTAGTCGGACTCAAAACCCTCAATCATTGCCCGGACTTCTTCGGCCGTTATCAGTTTCTTTTCCTGCAAAATTTCCTGCACTGCGAGATTGAGTATGTGAAAATCGTTAAAGCCTTCGGCGGTTTCGTCTTCCTTAAAATCTTCGTGTTGATGTTCCGATGGTTCAGGCAGGGACAGCGTCGGTGTTTCTTCAAATCTTCGAGTGATCTCCGCCTTGCGATCGCTCAGGTTTTTTTCATCAATATGTCCGCGTTCGCAGAGCGCATTCGCAAGGGCTTCTGAGTGGCGCTCGAAATAGGTCATTTCGTAATATCGCTCGCCCAGGCCTTCGATGTATCGGCGCCGTTCGTCGGTAATCGTCAGCTTGTTGGCGGCGGCGACCATCATCATGGCATTGGCGTGTTTTTCCCAATAGGTCATGCCATGATCGGTTGTATCAATGGGATCATGATCTGGCTGACCGCCGATATCGTGGGGGCCCATGGGTTGGATGGGAATGCTACTCATGATCTCACCTTTCTTCCAAGAACATCTGCCGGATCTGGGGTCGTGCCGGCTATTTTTTGCGTTGCCTTTAATTAAGATTCGTTTTTAAAAGAGAAACAATCCTAAAATGGATAACGCGAACTTACAGATCCACTATTGCAGTAATGAGAGGAACGGGGTCCATGACTTCAAAAGACGCAAAACAGGATGAACAGCTACTCCATCTCGTTTTCGGCGGTGAGCTGAAGGAACTCGATTCAGTTGAGTTTGAGAACCTCAACGAACTGGACATAGTCGGCATTTTCCCAGACTATGCAGCAGCCTATGACGCCTGGAAAGCCAAGGCTCAGGCGACGGTTGACCAAGCGGAAACCCGTTACTTTATCGTCCATATGCATCGCCTGATGGATCCCGACAACGAAGACTGATTTGTCCGCATTTTGTATAGATGCCTTGCTGGTCAATGGAGTCGGCAGTCAAAATTTTCTAATTTTGGGTTGAGTCTATTGCAGATAGTTGATTTGCTGCTCGTTCCCGGCCCAATCAACCGCCATCAGGTAATCAAGCCATGCCCGTCCTGTTCAACGAGTCAACTGTCGAAAGCAAGCAGACAGCTTTGAATGCAAACTTCAGCTATCTTGTCGACACGAATATAACCAGTGACAACAATATTCTACTTTCCAGGATTGAGATTCCGGAAAAATCAATTTTTGAGTTGAGCACCCGCGAAGACGAGATTAACTGGCTACTCGTTCTTGATGGAGAACTATCGTTTAAAAATACTCAGCTAAAATCGAAATTGACGGATACCCACCTGGTCTACCTACCATGGAATTTTGAAGATGAGATTCAGGCGCTTTCGCATACGGTTGTCCTGCATGCGGTTGTTCCTTCGGCATCACGTTTTGATCCGGCACTACTTAACTCTCCTCCCGAACTTAGAATCGTGGACTGGGCCGAAGAACCGGTGCTCAATTCAGAGCATGATGCCCGCAAAAGAATATACCTTGTAACCCCGAAGATGTTTGGAACGACGGCGATGTGCGGTGAAATGATAATTTACCCGCCGCATACCAAAGCCTCCAATCACTACCATGTCGGCGCCGAGCACTTTCAGTACGTCACAAAGGGAGAAGGGCTTTGCTACTTCAATGGTGAGGCCAAGCGAATTCGTGCTGGTGACGTTATCTACAACTACGAGAACGAGCCCCATTACTTTGAGAACGACACCCAGGAAGATATGGTGTTTGTCGAGTTTTTCGTGCCGGGGGAGTTCGATACGATCTGGCTGGACAATGAGCCGGTTTGTGCGTGGTTGCCGACAGGGAAAAATATCAAGGGCGGTGATCCTGTACGCCATATTGCCGCGCACAGCTCTGAACCGAGGAATTCGCCCCAAGATGTCTGAGATAGTCGAGGATGGTACCGTCTAGTGCATTTCCGGCTTGGACTTGGCTGTACTGCGGTACTGCTGCACTTTTGTCGAACGCAGTCCTTTTAGTCCATGCTGATCAAAGTTTTTCTGCCAGATAAGAAACTCGTCAAAAGAAAGCGAATATCGCTGGCAGGCTTCCTCGATGGTGATAATACCCCCGCGAACGGCGGCAACGACCTGTGCCTTACGCTTGGCAACCCATCTTTTGGTATTGGCCGGAGGCAAATCCGCAGGTGACAGAGGTGATCCGTCCGGACCCCGAACATTATCGACTTTTTGTCTAAAATTACTGGACATGGTCTACACGCTAACTTCTAGCTTGTGTCTTATTGCAATGGGATCAATCATTGCGACACACACAACAACAGGTCGTCCTTAGTTACGTTATAACCGGAGGCGATTGTTGAAAGTTTGCCTAGTAACCTTAATAGGAAACGCAAGCGCGATGGTTAAAGTGGGTATGCTTGAGGAAAAACCGTATGTTGTCCGGTTTCGAAAATTAACTCATTAACTAAGACACGCGCTAACAAGTTCCCGACATTCCGCAAGAGTTGGACTCCGCGGACTGGTTTTGGTGAACCAGCATTCGAGTACCGAATGCGCCATGTCGTCAATGTCGGTTCGGTCATAGCCCATGGATCGGATTGACGGTGGCAATTCCACCCGATGACTGAGGTCACTGACAGCTTCTGCGACAGCAGTTGAATCCGTTATATTGAACGCCCGGGCCAGACGCTCCATTTTGTCTCCGACATGGCCATCGACATAGCGTATGACCGTCGGCAGGCACAGGGTTACGAGGACACCGTGATGAAGATCGGAATCGCTGAACGTGATTGACAGTGAATGGGCCAGGCCCAGTCCTTTTGATATGGCCATACCCCCTTGCACCGCGGCCATCATCATCTGCCAGCGCGCCTCCCGATCAGTACCATTCTTGTAAGCGCGTTCTATATGGGCCACGGCCCTCTGAATTCCGTCGAGGGCGATGGCTTCCACCGGTGGATTGATATTTGGCGAAAACAACCCTTCTATACAATGTCCGATGGCATCCATGCCGGTACCGGCGGTCAGATGCGGCGGCAAGCCCATTGTGAGGTCGGGATCGCAAATCGCAATTTTTGGCTGTGATTTGGGTCCGCCTACACCGATTTCCCGCTCGCCATGGGCTGGATGTATGCCGCCGCCGCGAGTCATTTCGGCCCCGGTGCCTGCTGTTGTCGGAATGGCAATAATCGGAGCGGTCTGACCGGTGACGCGATCCGGGCGGCCTGCATATTGCTGGAGCGGCGGCGGGTGGTTGACCAGAATGGTCGCCGCCTTGCAGTTATCGA
>JANQOC010000547.1 GCA_028279265.1 Hyphomicrobiales bacterium | reverse complement strand
CAGGACGAATTTTCCTCTCAGCGCGCCGTTGAAGACATCGCGACCATTGAGCAACTTTCGCCGGCCAATCCGTTTGCCGTCAATTTCTACAAAGACGGTATTGATGAAAACCAGCGTCCCCACATTGCCATTTACAATAGGGATGGCCCAATTCCCCTGAGTAAACGTGTTCCCATCATTGAGGACTTGGGATTCGAGGTCGTTATCGAACGATCGTTTGTCATCGAAGTTCAGGAAGCGGATCGCAAAATTAATGTTCACTTTCACGATATGGCCCTCAACCTGCTTGACGGCGACGATATCGATTTCGATGAGCACGGTTCGCGGCTCGCAGAAACTTTCGGAGCGGTCTGGCGAGGCGATGCAGCGGACGACAGCTTCAACCGGCTGGTTTTGCAGGCCGGAATTAACTGGCGCGAAGCTTCCGTACTACGGGCCTACGGGGCCTATCTCAGGCAAATTCGCTCACCATTCGGCCAAAACTATCTTAGCTCCACGCTTCTGGCTCACAGCGATACAACCGGAAAACTGATTGAGCTGTTCCGTCTCAGGTCGGATCCGAATCTGCCCTTATCAGCCGCTGCCCGTGAGCCCAAACAGCAGCAACTGATCGCAGAAATAGATGAAACCCTTGCAACAATTCCCAGCCTTGATGAAGATCGGATAATCAGACATTACCTGAACCTTATATTGTCGACTTGGCGGACAAACTTTTATCAGACTGATGAGAATAACCAGACGCTTCCGGCACTAGCGTTCAAAATTGACAGTGCCCATGTCGACGAGCTACCGGAGCCCCGGCCATTTGCCGAGATCTTCGTCTATTCGCCACGTGTCGAAGGGATCCATCTGCGCGGCGGTCGTATCGCCCGCGGTGGTCTCAGGTGGTCTGATCGAGCGCAGGACTTCAGAACCGAAATCCTCGGGCTTGCCAAGGCCCAGCAGGTTAAGAATACAGTGATCGTGCCGACCGGTTCGAAAGGCGGCTTTGTTCCCAAATTGATGCCGCGTAACGCCACCCGCGAAGAGACCCTGGCGGAAGGAGTTGCGTGTTACCGGATTTTCATCTCCAGCCTGCTATCCGTTACAGATAATTTGTCGGGTCAGGAGATTATACCACCGGCCAAAACCATCAGTCATGATGGTGACGATTCCTATCTCGTCGTGGCCGCGGACAAGGGTACGGCAACGTTTTCGGATTATGCCAACGAGATTTCAGAGTCCCATAATTTCTGGCTCGGTGATGCATTCGCTTCCGGCGGATCGGCTGGTTACGACCACAAGAAAATGGGCATCACGGCCCGCGGTGGCTGGGAAGCCGTGAAACGTCACTTCAGTGAAATGAACATCGACATCCAGACCCAGCCGGTTCGGGTCATCGGTATTGGCGATATGTCTGGAGATGTATTCGGCAACGGCATGCTACTCTCGAAGTGTCTGAAGATTGTCGCGGCCTTTGATCACCGCGATATATTCATCGATCCAGACCCGGACCCTGAAACCAGCTGGAACGAGCGTCAACGCCTGTTCCAGTTACCGCGTTCGAGCTGGAACGACTACGATAGCTCGCTGATCAGCGAAGGTGGTGGTGTCTTTAGCAGGCAACTGAAATCGGTCCCCCTCTCCGCGCAGATGAAAGAGCTGACAAAGCTCACACAAGATGCCGTAACGCCCAACGAACTGATCCGCGCAATACTGAAGGCAGAAGCCGACCTGCTCTGGTTTGGAGGTATCGGCACATACATCCGGGCATCAAGTGAAACAAATGACGATGCGGGTGATCGCACCAATGATGCGATCCGTATTGAAGCACCGGAACTTAATTTGTCTGTCATCGGCGAGGGTGCCAATCTGGGAATGACTCAGCTGGCACGCATTGAATTCGCCCGCAATGGCGGCCGGGTAAATTCCGACGCCGTCGACAATTCCGCCGGTGTGAATTCGTCGGACCTGGAAGTCAATATAAAGATTGCCGCCGGATCCATTGTCTCCGCCGGCAAACTCGACATCTCCCAGAGGAACGAATTGCTCGTCGAAATGACGGATGAGGTTGCCGAGAAATGCCTGAGAAACAATTATCTCCAGACACTGGCGATATCACTTGGAGAAAAACGGGGTAATAGTGAACTCGGTTATCAGCAGAGACTGATCAGGGAACTTGAAAGTATTTCTTTGCTCGATCGGGAGATCGAATATCTTCCCAGCGATTCAGAAATCGCCGAGAAGATGCAGGGCGGGCAATCGCTGACACGGCCGGAACTTGCGGTTCTGCTGGCCTATGCGAAAATCGATTTGTACGACCAGCTCATCGCCAGCACGGTTCCGGACGATCCTTTCCTTTCCAAGGAATTGATGGCTTATTTCCCGGAAACCCTGCAAAACCGCTATGGAGAATTTATTGAAAGCCACCGCCTGAGAAGAGAGATTATCGCAACACGACTGGCAAATGCGATCGTCAACAGGGGCGGATCGACGATCATCGTTCGTCTCAAGGATGAAACAGGGCGCGATGTCTCGGAAATTGCCAAGGCCTTTACCTCGGTTATGGCCATATTTTCCCTCGACCAGCTCTATCGGCAGATCGACCAGCTTGACAATCAGATCTCCGGGGATCTGCAACTGGATTTGTATCTGGAAGTCCAGCAGCTCCTGCGGCGGGCAATCATCTGGTTCTTGAAATATGCCGATACCAGTGCCGGGACCAGCGAGAACATCGACTTCTATCAA
This sequence comes from Hyphomicrobiales bacterium, assembly GCA_028279265.1. GTDB lineage: Bacteria > Pseudomonadota > Alphaproteobacteria > Rhizobiales > CAYWUX01 > JANQOC01. The sequence continues at coordinate 1,034 of JANQOC010000547.1, read as the reverse complement.
TCCGGCATTTCAACCTATACGGAGAAACTGCCGGAAATCCTGACCGATTTTCAGCAACAAAAATCGAACCAGATATACGAACGGTTTGTAAACGGCGGTGTGTCGGAAGAATTTAGTGAGAAACTTGCTTATTTGGAATATCTGGTGAACGGCCTGCAGGTCACACTGGAGGCCCAATTGGCGTCTAAATCGGTTGTCGAGGTGGCGTCCATGTTCCGGGACATCAGTACGCTTCTGCGTCTTGATGAGATCCGCGAAAAAGCTGGGGGTTTGACCCGCGGCGACCATTTTGACAGCATTGCCATAAATAGCGCTCTGTCCAGTCTTGACAATGCGCATCGGCAGATCGTTCGGCAGGCCGTGGAAGCGAGCAATCAGCCGGGAGAACATGAGAAAATTTGGATTGAGCAAAACACTGAGAACTTGCGACGTACGCGGAGAAGTATCGACGACATTCTCGACGGTGGCGGGCTTTCGCTATCAAAATTGACCGTTGCCGTTGCGCAGATCAGTGAATTGAGTAATCGCTAAGCCTGGATCTTTGTGTAGTTGGGAGTTAGCGGGGGCAAGCTTGCGGCATTCCAGGGGAGGATAAATATCTCAAACAAAGATTCTGTAACTGTCCCCGGACCGTCAGCGCGGTTCGGCTGGATCATGTTCGATTGGGCTTCGCAACCCTTTTACACGCTCATTGTTACCTTCCTTTTTGCACCCTATTTCGCCAATTACTTTGTCAAGGACGCCGTGCTCGGCCAAACATTGTGGGGCTATTCCGCAGCGATTGCCGGCATCGGAATTGCAATTTTGAGTCCCATATTCGGAGCGGTCTCGGATGTTTCGGGGAAACGTAAACCCTGGATTGCCTGGGGAACGTTTTTCATGGCTGCGGCGATGACCGGGCTGTGGCTCGCAGCGCCTGGTATGCCCGATCGCGTTTATATGGTCATGGGTTTCGTAATTGTCGCCATGATTGCCGGTGAGGTGACACTGGTTTTCATCAATGCGATGATGCCTTCCCTGACAACTCCGGAGAA